>JAEUUQ010000361.1 GCA_016787505.1 Saprospiraceae bacterium
TACCATATATACTGTACCAGGTTAACAGAAGTACATACCAAAGCCGGGAAGCCGGTAGAGCGATTGCTCATGCAATTTGAAAAAAATAAAAAAACACCTGAGCGCGATAAATTGGTTATCCAGATTGGAGACAATAACGAGTGGACGGAAGAGTATCGGAGGCTGACGGGGGAGTTTTATTTGGGGGTGACGAGGTGACGAGGTGACAAGGTGACAAGGTGACAAGGTGACAAGGTTATGCTAATGATGTGTCACCCTGTCACCTTGTTACCCTGTCACCTTGTTACCTTGAAAATTTACTTTTGCGAGGATTCCTTAATAATTCTGAGTGCAAGGTCTAAAATGCGGGTGTCATCGATATGGACTATGCCGCCATTAGGGCCGGGCTGGAGGTGATTGCCTGTATCGCCTTCGCCAAATTTATGAGCGCCGAAGTAATTGCGAACGGTCTGCTCATCTATTTGCAGCTCTTTGGCAATGCGAATTACGCTGCCCGTAGGCAACTTGTGCTTGATGTCTCGCAGCTCATCGAAAGTGAGATTCATAAGCCATTGATTTTGATTAAGAAAACCCCTCTAGCGGGGAATATCATCCTTGCTTAATGTGTTTACATACATTTCAAGTTGGCTTAAATATATAATAATACAGGGCAATATGCAAGCGTATGGCAGATTTTTTAGCAGTTAGGGCTTAGCGGTTAGCAGTTAGGTCTTAGCAGTTAGCTTTTGGCAATTCGCTAATTACTAAGCCCTAACTGCTAATAGCTAGAACCGCGCTGTAATGCCGAACAGCGCATTAAGCCCGTACACCGGGTAGCGCTGCCAGCGCTGGCGTTTATTATTTGCGAGATTATTGAGTTGCATAAACAACCCGAAATTTTTAGAAATATAATACTCGGCGCCCAGGCTGATATCGAACAGGGCGTTGAGGTTTTGGGCTTCGCCGTTGCTATCGAGATAGGGCACCCCATTTTCGAGGAAGAAGTCGCCTTTCACCATCAGTTTGTTGTCGTCGGAGCGGTATTTTGCGCCTACATTCACAGTGAGTGCGGGCAAGTGCCAGGCCTTTTCTTCGTTTTTGGGCGAATAAATATTTTGGCTTACCGAGCCTAATAGTTCAAATCCTTTAAACAAGGGCGCCGACACCGCCACTTTGATATTTACGATATTGACCGTATCGTACAATACGTCAAAGCGGGCGATGGAATCATTTTGGCCGTTGAGGAGGAACAGGGCCATATCGTCGGCCGATTTGTAACCAACCTGGGCATTATAGCCGATACCTGAAACCTCGCCTTTGAGTCCGCCGTAAAAGTGGTAATATTTGGTATTAGCCACCTCGATGCGGGAAGAGATAAAAGGATTATAGGTACTCAGCGAGCGGAACGTATTTTTTTGCAAGCTACCTTCGGCGCCGACAAAAATCCCCACCACGCCTTCTACGATATTAGCGCCGGCTTCGACATCCGGGAAAAACGAAAATTCATCTTCATGGGATGCTACTACGGCGCCCAGTTTTACTTTAAACCGTTCACCGTGGATGGTAAAGCTGGGGGTGAGGTAAAAGTTGTTGAGCGATTGCTTGGCTGTATCGCGATAGGAGGTGAAGTCGGTGCGCAAGCCCACGCGCAGGTCGTTTTGTTCGTTAAACCACTTGGTGGCTTCAAGGCGCAGGTCAAAGCCGTTTTCACGGGCCGAGTAGCTATCCTGCAAGTTATATAGGTCGAAACCGACATTGTAATTAAAATCGGCAGCGGTGCGTTCTCCGTTAAACAATTTGGCGCTTACGTCGAAGATAGAAAAGCGCTGCCTGATGTCCTCGGGTTCAAAAGAAAACCGGGTAGTGTCGAGTTCTTCGTTGAGGTCGTTGTAGCCATAAAAATGTACCACATCGCGGGTATAGCCGAGTTTGCCGTTGATGGCAAAGCCCTGTTCGAAGAAATAGGTAGCGTCGAGTCCGGCGTGGTTATTGCTGAAGCGCTGGTTTTCGACTTTATTGGAGTTATTGGCCGAGTGGTGCAGCAGGTTTATTCCCAGATCAAATTGTTTATTGGCAAACACATGATAGGAGCCTTCCCCGTAAAATGCGCCGGGCAGGCCTGCGCCGAGGCGGGCGAAACCTTTATAACCTTTGGGTACGTCGTCGCCTTTCATCGACAAGGGTCTGATTTTGGGCGGCAGGTACTCTACCCGCAGGGTTTTGGCCGTGATATTGTATGCCTGTCGCTTGGTAGTAGTATCGAGGGCAGGCAATTCCGGTTTTAATTGCACGCGCTCAGCGTCGGCCAGGCGGGCGTCGAAGTTTTTGATGACGTCTACCGTTTCGGTAGGGAGGCCGCCCTGCGCGGCCACAGTGCCGCAAAACAAGGCCGAAAAGAAGAAAATATATGCCGTTTTATTGAGCCAATTCATTGTGGTCGGTTTTGTTGTGTGTTAATAAAGACAAAGCGCAAAGCCGGTTAATTGCCGTCGATAAGGTCCAGTTTCCCCGAGTCGCGTTCATTATTGAGGCGGCTCGACTTGTTGATCTGGTTGTTGATAGCATTGAGTTTGGTTTGCGCTTCGCTCACCACCGTCGGGTCTTCGTCATAATTGTCTAGCAGCGCTTCCAGGGCTGCGCGGGCGTTGTACAGGTCGCCCTTTTCCGACAAAATATCCGACAACAGGATGACGCTTTTGGCCACCCAATAGGGGTAAGCCGAACTTTCTTTATTGGAATTGATACACAACTCCTGGGCCCTTTCCAAATCGCGTTTCTGGTAGTAAATGCTGGCGATGAGGTAGCGCGATTCGGCGGTTTGCTCGTTGTCGCTCATGGCCACTACCTGGTTGAGGTAGCGAAGTGCATTGTCGTATTCTTTGCGTTCGTAGGCAATCTTGCCGAGGTAGAAGTTGGCGGTGGCCTTCTGCGCTTCAGAGGCATTTGAGCTATTAGCCACTTTTGACGCCAGGGTGTATACGGCTTGTGTATTGTTGCTGCGGTATGCGCTGCGCAGGGCGCCCAATTGCGCTTCGAAGCGCATATCTTCATTGGTGGCGGCGGCTTCGAGCTTGGTATAGAAATCGTAAGATTTGGTGAAGTTTTGTTCGTGGTTATAGGCTATGATAGCCGCTTTTTCGAGCGCTTTGATATAAAAACGGCTTTGCCCCTTGCCCACTACGTATTCGTAATCGCTCAGCGCCGGGCTGTATTGCTTGAGTACGCTGTAAGATTCGCCGCGGTGGTAATAAGCGGTGAGGATATCTTGTCCTTTCGGAAATTTGCGGATGTAATCGGTATATCCGTCGATTGCACGCTGGTAATTGCCGTTGAGGTATTGCGATTCGGCGGCTTTGAAGTTGATAGAGTCTTTGGCCACGTTGTCGACTTTGTAGCCGGGCACTGTTTCCAGGAAGGCAAAGTAGTCGTCGGCGCGGCCCAGGTCGCGCACGTAGATTTCTTCGAGAGCGGCCAGTGCAAGCCGTGCCTCGTCGGGATCGGGGTTGTTGTTAAATACCTGCTTGTAATAATTAATAGCTGTTTCGGGGTTGCCCTGGTTGTAGGTAATGAGGCCGAGTTGCAGATAGCCCTGGTTGATGAGGTCTGACTTGGTGCGGTATTTGTTGACCAGTTCTTTAAGCGGCGTGACGGCTTTGTTGAGCTGGCCGATTTCCTGGTAAGTGATACCGAGTTGGAGCAAGGCGTCGTCGGCGTATTCCGATTCGGGGAATTCCTGGGGGATGCGCTCCAGGGCCAGTATTTTATCGGTAGTGCGGCCACGCAATCCTTCGATGAGCGCTTTTTGATAGACGGCATATACAAAGCCGGAATAACGGCGGGTAATGGCTTCGTCGTAATAAGTGAGGGCTTCGTTATACTGGTTGCGTTTAAAGTGGCAATCGCCTGCCCGCATCGTTGCATCGCCGAGTACCTTGTTTTTTACGTTTTCGCTGGCAATAAAGCTGCGGTTGCGGTTGATGCCGGCCACGGCTTCTTTGAAAAAGCCCAGTGCAGAGGTATAGTTTTTTTGTTTGAGATAATTATAGCCCTGCAGATAATTGCCCGTAAACAGCGAGGACTCGTCGGGCAATTTGTTCACCGTTTTGGCCAGGGTAAGAAACTGGCTCATGAGGCGGATGCTGTTGTCGTATTGCCCGTCGCGATGCGCGATATCGGCCTGCCAATAGGTGGCCAGCGCTTTGATACGGGCGTCGACGGGGTATTGCAGCGACTTATCGAAATGTGTTTTGGCTTCTTTGTTTTTTTCTTCCTGCAGCAGTTGCAAACCGCGGAAGTAGGCCACTTTCTGGTAGCTTTCCTGTATTTGCGGCGTTTTGTTGGGTAGTTTGTCCAGGATCTCAAGCGCTTGCTTGTAGTCGCGGTAACTCAAAAATATTTCACCCATCAATGCCTGGGCTTCAAGGTAATATTTCGATTTGGGGGTGATATCCTGCAAGGAAGTGATTGCTTCGCGTGGGTCTTTGAGTTCGTACGACAGTTTGGCGTAGTTAAACAAAGCGTCTTCTTTGATTTCCGCGTCGAAGCTGAGGCGTTTGGCGTTGCCGAAGGCGGTGCGCGCGGAGGCTTTTTGGCCGGATTTCAGGTAGCAATCGGCGAGGTAGAAGTTGGCCGATTGGCCCATGGGCGAATCTACGCCGCTAAGTTCGTTGAAGCTCTGAATGGCTTTGCGGTAGTTGCCGGTTTTGTATTGGGCAAAGCCGAGTTGGTAAAATTCTTCTTCGCGCAGTTTGCCCGTGCGTTCGGCATACGATTCGAGGTGGGGGAGGGCTTTTGCGTATTCGCCTTTTTCAAAATACGCCTGTCCCACTAACTGCCTGATTTCTTTGTCGTTGCGAACGTCCCTTTCGTTGAGCCGGGGTTCGGCGTAGGCAATTAATTCGTCGTAGCGCCTTTCGGCAAAATAGATTTGCGACAAATAATAGGGGATATGCGGCTTGTATTTGGGCGTTTTTTCAACGATACGCAGATGTTTTAACGCGCCGTTGTAGTCGCCTTCGAAGAAATAGCACAGGCCCAGGTAATAATTGGAAGGGTAGTAGTAGTCCCCTTCGATGTTGGAAATTTCTTTGAAATTGTTTTTGGCTTTGCCAAATTGTTTTTGTACAAAAAAGGCGTACCCCATGCGGAAGCGCGCTTCGGCGCGTTTTTCCTTGCTCATGCCTGAAGTGGGTACCTGGGCATAGTAGGTGATGGCCTTTTCGTAGTCGCCGGAGTTGTAGTAGTAGTTGGCTACTTCAACCAACGCTTCGCCGGCAAGCGGGTCGGGGGAGTGTTTTCTGATGAAATCGAGTATCAACTTTTCTCCTTCAGGCAGCTTGCGTTGCACGGCGCATTTGGCGTAGTTAAATTCCGCCTTGGTGCGAAGCATATCGGCCTCCGGTTCGTTTACCGGTTGTAAAAGGTCGAGTGTGGTTTTAAATTCATCTTGCGCCTGACCCAGCAAGCCCTGCTCCTGGAAGTCGGCGCCTCGTTTAAAAGCCCGGTTGGCTTCGGTGTAGATGGTTGTTTGCTGTGCAGCCAGCACGCTTGTCCATAGTGTGGCTATCAGCAATAAGGCCGAATGTTTGTTCATCGTGGCTCTGTTTGTTTTGTTAATATTAATTCGGGCAAACCTAATAACTCTTTATACCCCTCCCTCCATTGTGTAGTTGCGACGAAATTATAAAATTTTAACAAATATTTGGGTGACAAGGTGACAAGGTGACAAGGTGACAAGGTGACGGCTACATAGGGTGAACGTTTACCGTTCACCGCCTCGGTGGTGACATGGTGACATCAAACATCAATAATGCTCGCTACATTGAAAGCCGTTGTTGTGAGATTATGCCTTGTGTCGGCAAGCGCCTCTTCGAGCGTACAGAGTTTCGGGTTGACAGGAAAAAAGGCGGTCAGGCCCTGGTTGAATAGCGCTTCGGGGAATTCGTCTATGGCGCCGCAAAAAGCGATGAGAGGTTTATTGTTGCGTCTTTTTCGCATGGCAATACCGCTGATGAGTTTGCCACTGGCTGTTTGATTATCTATGCGGCCTTCACCGGTGAGGATAATGTCAGCCCAGTCGAGTTGATCATCGAATCCGGTCATGTCCATCAACATGTCGATGCCGCTTCTCAAATTTGCACCCAAAAAATGGGCGACGCCAAAGCCCAATCCGCCGGCGGCGCCGTAGCCGGGCGGTTGTACCTTAGAGGGATTTTTGCCTGCAAGTTTCATGAGGTGTCGCAGTCCCTCGTCGAGCCGGGCCACATCGGATGCAGAAGCGCCTTTCTGCGGCCCGTAAGTGTAGGCAGCGCCGCTGGGGCCTATCAGCGGGTTGTAAACATCGCTCATGGCTTCGAAGCTCAGCCCCTGAAAATCGCGCGGGCTGGGGATAATGTGATCAATATGCTGCAGGTTTTCACCGACGGGCGTTAGTTTATTGCCTTTGCTGTCTATGAACTGAAACCCCAAGGCATCGGCCATGCCGATACCCCCGTCGTTGGTGGCTGAACCCCCTAAGCCGACTACAATTTTCTTTGCACCGTTATCGATGGCATGCAGTATCAACTCGCCCACGCCATAAGTAGTAGTAAACATCGGGTTCCGCTCGGGGGGCGTCAACAACTCTAATCCGGCTGCCTGGGCCATTTCGATGAAAGCGATGCCGTTGTTCCGGTTTATGTTGTAATGCGCTTTGGTTTTGCGAAATAATGGATCGCAAACATCCACAGCTACCTGTTCCAATCCCAAATGATAAGTGAGTACGGCTATCAGCCCTTCGCCACCGTCGGACATCGGGAATATACGGCATTTTGCTTTCGGCAAACCCATCTCGATTCCCTTCTGAATAGCCCGGCACACGTCAAATGCGGGTAATGCATCTTTGAAACTATCGCAGGCAATGAGAATTTGCATAGAGAATGTGGTAATTACAAGGGATAAAAGTACGCCCAAAGGGTTAATAACTCAAGTCCGATGGACAGATTCGGCCTGAAAAAAAAGGGGGGAACAGGCTATTAACCCATTTCCCCCCTGAGCTTGCGATAAAATAACGGAGCCGATTATAGATTGGGACGGCTACAACCTTTGCCTTCAAATGATTGAATGCCGACCCTGATGGCGTCTTCAACTGATAAGCGGTGCAGCCATACTTCCGCATCTGTTTTTACGCTGCTGCCTTGCAAGGGCAATCCAAACATACTGCGCACCTGGTTTGCCGCCGAATTGGAGACCTTGACGGACGCGTCCACCTGTTCGCGGCTGATCTCCTGGCGATTAGCGTAGCGTTCAGCCCAATTGCGGCTTACCTGGGGTTTAATCAGCGTGCTGAAATTGTCGCTTTGGGTACACGATGCGTAATCGGCCATATCTGCTACGGACATACCGTCGTTCACCTCCCGGTAGTCGTATTTGCGATGCCCTACGAATAAATTGCCTTTTAAAGTAAGTTGCTTGCAGTTTTTGATGTTGTCTACTCCGCCGTAATCGCCAAAGGCAAATACATTATTTTCTGCCGATACGACAACGCGGGTATCCAATTTCAGGCTGTTGCCGCCATAAGTGGCAATGGCATCGTGCTTCCATGTGAATAATATAGAATTGTTGCGCACCTGAAATTGCGGGGCGCCGGCGTCGCTTTGCCAAGCTGTTTTACAATAGATGCCTTCTCCTGTATTGTTGATGATCAGGTTATTTTCTATTAATACCTGGGCATTTTTTCCGACCTGAACTTCAACTGCGCCTTCTGTTGGGGCCGTATTCATTACTATACAATTGCGAATTGCAATGTGAATGCCTTCCCCCGCTTTTATGTCAATACCTCCGTATTCCGGGCTGGGATTAAAACCTTTTTCCGGGGTAGCTTTTCTTTTGATAGCCAACTCTTCGGGTGTGACGTATTGGTTGCGGGGGCCGTGGTCGATTACCAGGCCGTCGATAATTATTTCACCCGACCATGTTTTGAACGTTTTTTCGAGCCGGTAGATTAGGCGGGGTTCGGAGCTTTTCATATATTCATTTGTGCCGCTCAATAACGTGGGGGTTTTGCCCCAAGGGTCGCGACTGCTGAAATCGGCACTGTAGCCACCGATGATACTCACCGGAACGGTCAGCAAGTCGGAGCCGGCATCCATTTTTCCTTTATATTCGCCGCCGGCTATGTGTATTACGTCGCCTGGCTTGAGTTGATCGGCGATAGCGCCGATTTCTTTCGCCGGTTTTTCACGGGTGCCCTCCTTGCCCGACCCTGCCTTACTGATAAACCAATCGCGGCCATTCCCCGTTTTTTCGCTTTTTTCGGCAGTTGCGTTCCCTGCTGTTTTTGCTCCGCTACCAGTTGTCTTTTTTACTTCGTTGACGGCTTGTTCTGCTTCTTTTTTGGTTTGTTTGGCATCCTTGAGCAACTGGCTGAATTGTGCCTGGGCAATACTTATCACAAAGAACATGGCGATAACGCCGGCAATTCGTTTTTTTGAAATATTCATGACTGAATTACTTTTTTGGTTGAAAATTATTTTTGCTGGTGATGTCGCAAAGATGAGGGGGGATTGAGGAGCAGGCAATCAAAAAAAAACAATATTATATCATTTCAAAATCGTATAATTGTAATCTATTATATTGAAAATCAATTTTTTAATTTAAAAATAATTAATATTTCAATGAAAAAACAACCCGATTTATTTATTTTAATAAAATCGATGACCCAAGCAGAAAAGGCATATTTCAAAAAGTTTTCGCGCCGTTATGGCAACACGGCTAATTTGGACTATTTGTCGCTTTTCGATGCGATAGATAGCCAGGCTGATTATGATGAAAAGAAACTCAAAAAGCGTTATCAAACGGAAAAATGGATACATCGACTACCCGTATTGAAGCTTTATCTGACGGGGGCGGTTTTACGGGCTTTGCGCAATTTCAGAGAGAGCCACGACGACGTGGACGTCAACATAGCAGAACTTTTGGCCAATGCCCGGATTTGTTTTGAAAAACGACTGTTTGCATTGGGTAATAAATTTCTTGAGCAGGCCCGGCAATTAGCCATCGGGGAGGAAATGTTTTCGCAGGTCATCGAAATCGATTTGATGTTTGCCAACCAATTAAAAACGCTACCCTCGTCGGAACGGGCGAGAAGAAGAGAAACGCTATATGAAGAGATCAGGGAAATGTTGCGCAAGCAAGAAAATTTTGCTGAATTATGGCGTTTGGGTTGGATAACGCTCGACCAGCAAGCTGCCGACGGGGTGTTGAGGCAACAACGAGAGGCCTTTGTTTTAGAGGAAGTGCTGTCTCATCCGCTGTTGGCAGCGCCTCAAGAAGCGAGTTCATTTAAAGCGCAAATTTACATTTACAATATCAAATTGATTTGTTATCACCTCCTGGGAAATGACGAGGCCTCTTTTGCCCTTCAACGTGAATTACTGGCCATCTACGAGTCTACGCCTGCTCTTATCACCCGTCAAACCAAAGACTACCTGGTTGCATTACATAACTACCTCAGTAACTGTTTGTCGTTTAATATACTGGAAGAAGCGCCGTCTCTACTTAATAAGTTGCAACATATTCCGGCAAAATCGGAATCCCTGCGTATTGCCCAGTTTGAAAGTTATCACTTGCTGGCCTTGATGTACCAATGTAAGAAGCCGGATAAAGACACCGGCCTGCGGCTCATCCACGACCTGGATCTTGGCATTTCCAAGTATAAAGACAAACTGCAGCAAAGGCGCTTATGTGGGAGTGTTTTCTACGCTGCTAACTTTTTATGCTGCATAGGCTGTTATGACCAGGCGTTGGCTTGGATATCAAGGTATGAACTAGAAATCGATTCGGGTATTACGCCTGATTTGACGGCCTTTATGAAACTATTGTATTTGATCTCTCAATACGAGCTAGGGCATTACACCCATCTCGAATATATGCTCCGCAATGCGTATTACCATTTGCGCAGCAATGAGCGGCTGTACGAGCTTGAAAAATCAATTCTTCAGCTTTTGCGCAAATTGATCGCTGCGCCCGATGAAAAAAGCAGACTGCCTCATTTTGCTGCTTTTGAAGCTGCTTTGGCAACTATTATAGCGCAACCATTGGGGCAAAAAGCAGTAAACGGATATTTTGATTTTTCCAGGTGGGCGGCTGCCAAACGCCTTGGGAAGCACTCATAGGTAATATTACTTGACAACTGACAATTTTTCTTGATAGACCCCACCGGCCTCGTCTTTGATTTGCAGCAGGTAAAGTCCACTCGACAGCGTTGCCGGAAGGGCTACTTCGGCCCGGTTATTGCCGGGAACCATTTCAATGGTAGTATGAAGTAATAGGCGGCCTTCTGCTGAGACAAGCATAATCTGAAGTGTCTTTTGCTGAGAGACTTCAGCGTGAAGTACCGCGGGTTGCCCGGCTGTAAGGATGTTGGGCGCCACCTTTAACGATTCTACAGCCGATAAAGAGCCTACGGAAGTTACCTCTTCGGTATGAAAAGAACGATAGGCCGTGAACTCAGTACAGTGGAATTGCCTGTTGAAAGGCCTTACCCGCCAATAATACGTTTTATTTACATCCAGTTCGGGCAACGTGATGAGAGTGTCAGTCACTACGTATTCCAGCGTTATGCCGCCAGGAAAAGTAGTGAGGCGGCTCACCTGCACCAGGTAGTGGGTGGCGTTTTGGGCGCCCTGCCATTGGAGTTCTATCTGATTAAAAGGCACGTTTTCGGCGTTGGCGGGCTGGAGGAGTAGCGGACTTCCGTTCACAGGCGCTTCAGCCGTTTGATTGTAAAGCAGGTGCGGTTTTTCATCGAGCAGATTGGCGCGCATGGCGGCGATTTGCTCGGGCGAAAAGCGGTTGGCGCAGGCATCGTCGCTGTACGACATAATCAGCGTACCGTCGGAGCGAAATTGTATGCCCAGGGGGTCGGTTTGCTGAGTAGGGCTTTCCGAGTTGGCATTGCAATTCCAACGGTCGGCCAGGTAGTCGGGCGAAGTATCGCAGAAGCCGTCGGCGGCGAAGGTGCAATTGCTGCCGTCGACTAATTCTACGTATGCCGTATCGATAATCAGCGTATCGATGATCAGCGTATCTTTAAAATAGGTGTAATCGTAGGTTACAAAAGGCGGGGCGGGGTTATTATAGTTGTGGGGCGGATTGCCGTAGCTGCCGCCGTTTTCCCAGCCGATAAACGGGTGGGGTAGCGACAGGGCGTGGCCGAGTTCGTGGGCCCAGGTATGGTCGGCTGCGTCAGAGCATTCTTTTCGGAGGGCTATGCCGGCATAGGGCAGGTTATAGCCGCAATTGCCGGCCGGGTCGGCCAAAAAATAGCAGTTGATGGTATTGGCCACATTATTTTCAAACATCATGGCAGCGCCGTCGAGCACGCTGGGGTGCGAATTCCAGAACGAATTTGCCAGGTACAAAATATCTCCCTCCAAGTAATACCTGATATCGGCATCCTCATAATCGTTGTTGAGCGTGCAGAAAGCGTCGAGCAGCCGGGCTATTGAAAAATAGCCCTGGCCGCTATCGGCGCCCAGCAAATGAATCGTGAGCGGCACGTATAGCGTCGTGTTGCTTTTGGGAAACGATTCGGGCGCCTGTTGATAGCGCTTGAGCCAGTTATTCCGCCCCATCTGGGTACCGCACGGATTCGGCGTTTGCGCTTGTGCGGAGCTAAACAGGAAAAACACTAGGCTGATACAAACCGCTAAACGAGCCATAGAGGACTATTTTTGAATAATGAGTTTGGTTTGCCACTGGTTGCCGTCCTGTATGACGCGCAATACATAAGCGCCGGCCGATAGTTTTTCGGTGTCAATCTCGATTTCCTGA
>JAEUUQ010000461.1 GCA_016787505.1 Saprospiraceae bacterium
TGCTGTAAAGCGCTTCGGTTTCATCTTCGCGCCCGAAAAAGACGTCTTTATCCGCCAGCGTGAAGGCGTCGAGGAATTTGAAGGGACTTTTCATATGGCCTTTTGCATGGGTTGGTGAAACAACAACTGGGCAAAAGCGTCAAATTGGGCTTTCAAAACCGAGTAGTTTGCCTGTTTGGCAATTACGAGAGGAATATCGCTGGGTTTGTAAATATGGCGGTAGGCGTAGGTGTCCTGGTCTTTTGCATATCGTTCAAAAAAATGCAGCTTGGCAATAGACGCTTTTTCGTCAAACGCGTTTTCATCGATGACAAAAGGCGTGAGGTTGAGGAATTTGGGCCCTCCTTGTTGTTCGCGCAATAGCAACACCGAGGTATTGTCCATGAAGCGCTCCATGATCTGCGGCTCTTCGGCCAGTCCCACAAACCGCTGTACCAATCTTACGATGGTGTGTTTAAATCGCGCTTCGCGCAATTGCCGCGATTTTACGACCGTAATATTTTTCACCGAAGCGAAGGTATAGCGGCCTATGAAACCCGTTTCGCCCAGGATGACGGCCAGCTTTTCTTCGGCCATGATGCAGAGGTTGTCGGCTTCGGCTTTGCCGGGCATGGCGTCTGCAATTTTTCGCTTCATCGAATCCATGAAATGCCAGGCTTCGTAAAACGGCTGCCCGGGCTCGGCAATCTGGCGCAGATGCGACAATTCTTCGAGGAAATAGGGGATGTTTTCTTTGTCAAAAAGCAGTCGGATATTTCTGACCAGCGGAAGAAAGTCGTAAACCCGGCGCTGCTTGGGCGTCAGGGTGAGAAATTGCTTTACCTGGCCGCGCAGTTCGTCGGAGATCTGCAGTGCGGGGCGTTCGCTGAGGGCATCCCATAGTTGCGCCAGCATGATATAAGCAAACAAGTCGCTGATGGTTTCGTAAACGGCTACCATCTGCCGCAGCCGGTCGGGGCCCGGTTTGTCGTAAAATACGCTATTGGAATCTGCGGCTTCCGGCACTAATAATTTGCGCACCTGTTCGCTGATGGGGTGGGGCAGGGCCTTGAGGATTGCTTCGCGTTTGTCGAGTATGCTGACCTCCACGCCCATCGATTCGTTTTCTTTGATTTGTCGGATGGGGTCGTTGTATTCGGCCAGGGCGTTTACCATACTGTCTACCAGCATCAGGTTGGGTTGGTATTCACCACTGCTGTAGCCGTAAGGTATGTTGGGCAAGCTCCATTCCAGGTTTAGCGAGGGGTCGTTTTTCCAGAAGATACCCCATAATGCACTGTCGGCCCCATCGCCGTCTACGTCTAACCCTCGGTGAAAACTCACCTGACTGTCCATGGTCAATATTTTGCCTTTGGCGGCTTCGAAGGCTTGTTCGATAGTATCCTGGTTAACCAACGTGCGGAAAAACTGGATAGAAAATTCGGCGGCTTTCTGGTCTTCCACAGGGGCGTAAGTGGAGATCACCACCGGCACGCCCTTGTCGAGTAAGCCCTGCACTTGTGCTGCGGTAGAACAGCCGTTGAGCACCACGAGTTGCAAGCGCGGGCAATGCGACAGTAATTCGGCAATACCCAAAGCATGGGCATCCGGGCCTTCGAGTTGCAGGCTGCCCGGGCCGGCATGGCCGCTGTAGTGGAATACGACGATATTGTCTTTGTAGAGATCGAGGTATTCCGTTATAGCATTCAGGTTGGTAAACGAATCCCTGTGAATGAGAAAGTGCTGTTGGGCCTGCCGGGGCGCCAACAAGCTGTACAGCGTTTCGTCTTCGCGCTGAAGGGCGGGAAGCGGGTTGTCTCTGTCGTTGGCAAAGGCCAGGAATATTATGTCCATGTTTTTAGGTTTAGACCCTACTCACTCTCACGCTCTATCACAAATCTTCCCTCATAGATTGTCTAATTCGAAACGCACAGCCAATTAAGAGCCAGCGGGCCGCCGGTGCGGGATTCAACGGAAAGCGCTATTGAATCGTCGCCGGTTTTTTCAAAAAACTCAATACGCACCATATTGAGGCCTTGTCTGATAGGGATTGTGCCTGTTGCCGCTCTGGCTCCGTGCAGGCCGTCGTTATCGATTACCAGTTGGTTGTTGATATATAGACGGCTTCCGTCGTCGGAGGTAAGCGTAAACCGGTAAACATCGGTAGCCGGAATGTCGAGATAAGCTTCAAACACAATGCCGTAATAATCTTTGCCGGCTTTAGCGCCGCTGTCTATACCGGGCAAAACATTCGACAGGGTAGGCTTCAATAGCGCAAAATTGGGTAACACATCCCAGTTGCCCTCAAAATAAGAAGTCTTGATACCGGTAACCAATTCTTTTGCCCTGATAATAGGCAGGGATGGCGACACTTTATAAAATTGTTGCTGTACGGTTTCACTCACTGGCATTTCGCCGACAAAACTCCTGGCTTGCACCAGCGTATTTTCGAGCAGGTACAAAGGAGAAGCGTAAACAGGCGATTGTGCGGTAGGAGCCGTACCGTCGAGGGTGAAGCGGACAACCGACTTTTTGGCATTGCCGGAAGGTAAGCTGATCGTCACTTCCATCGTATCAATGAATTCGGTGTGATAAGCTTTTATTACGGGAGGTTGGAAGACCTCCGGCGCGCCTTTTAATTCCAGCACGATTACTGTATTCACAGGATCGGGTGCGTTGGCGGGCAGTGTGAGGCTCAGCGAAAAACCCGATTTTTGAAAAGGAACGGTCTTTTTATCGGCGAGCAAATAAGCCTTTGTAACTGTATTCCCCAGATTGTGAATATCCAGGCGTTGATTGTCGGGCCACCGGAAAACATGCAGATAAAGTTTGCTGTTGTCGCCTACTGTTTTTTGGGTTACCCGCCCCCAGGCGGTATGTTGGAAGGGACTTGCCGAGGTACCGTATATCGACTCGCCGTTGAGGCGCATCCAGGCGCCTATTTCTTTTAATCTGTCGATACTTTGCTGCGGGAAAGTTCCATCTGCTTTGGGGCCTATGTTGAGCAGGAAGTTGCCGCCCTTTGAGGCGATGTCGGCGAGTTTGAGGATAAGGTCTTCCGTCGTTTTGAAATTGAGGTCGTTTTTGTTATAACCCCAATTATTATTCATGGTCATGCAGCTTTCCCAATCTACACCGGGAAAGCCGGTTTCCGGAATTTCCTGCTCAGGGGTGCCGAAGTCGCCGGCGTATTCGCTCGAAGAGGTCATGCCGGCCATGCCACCTCGGCCTTTGTCTACCCGGTTGTTGACGATGATGTCAGGTTTGAGGCTGCGTACGTAGTTGTAGAGTTCTTTGCCGTCGGCGTGGGTCCAGAATTCCTCCCATTCGCCATCAAACCACAGCACGCCGATGTCGCCGTAGTTGGTGACGAGTTCTTTAAGTTGTTTTTTTAAATAAATAATAAAACGCGCTCTATCCGCTCCGGCTAGCGGGCGGTCTTTTTCCCAAGCCCGTCGCAGGGTATAATCGGGGTGATGCCAGTCCATGATGGAATGATAAAAGCAGAGCTTCACGCCGCCGATCTTGCGGCAGGCGTCGGCTAATTCTTTGAGAATATCGCGGCGGAAAGGCGTGGAGGCCACGTCGAAGTCGGTTTCTTTGGAATCCCACAGGCAAAAGCCGTCGTGGTGTTTGCTGGTGATGACGATGTATTTCATGCCGGCGTCTTTGGCCATCTGTACCCAGGCTTCGGC
>JAEUUQ010000463.1 GCA_016787505.1 Saprospiraceae bacterium
TACAGAAAGTGGCGCCGTTGACGCCCACGACGGCCACCGACTGGATGATGTCGCGGTAGTGATCCACGATAGCCCAGCCGTCGGCGGCCCCGCAGATCACGTCAAGATGGCAAGACCCGGATACAATCTCTGAAAAGCCCAGGAAGTCGTGGTTGACACTGGTGAGGTGCAGTTGCAACTCGGAGCGTTTTGGGGTGGGTACTTGTACTTCCAAAACGAGTTCGTCGCCTTCAAAAATGGGTGTCCAGAGTTGCTCGTGTTCTTCGTTGTCGGCAGGAGTAAACGGCCCCATGATGCGTTCGCCGTCGGGCGAATATAAGATCAACGAGCCGCGCTCGGGCATGATGTAGCGGGTAAAACCCAGGTTGATAGAATGAGCGCCGGCTGAGCGCAAGCGCAAGCGCCATACCGACATGTCACCTGGTAGTTCTTCCCAATTGCCATACGTTTCCGGGGTAATGTTTACCGGCATGGTGACGGCAAAACGGGGCGCTATGCCCGGCCCCCGGCGGTTGAGTTCTTCTTCCAACAGCAGTTGATTGTTTTGCGCAGGCATTACTACCTGCTGCACGGCGCCCAGCGGACGCAGCGAGGGAGCAATAGGCGATTGCGCCCAGCCGAAAGTAAGCCAACTTCCCATTAGCAGGATAGTCAACGCCTTTCGCACCAATACGAACGATGAATGTGGATACATGGATAAAAGGTGTTATAGATGTGGCGAATCTTAATACAACGCTCTTATTACATCTAAAAATATTTTGTAAGCCCCAATTTAAGAACTAACAGGTTGTTATTGATTTCTTCTTTTTCAAACACATAAGAAGCCCCTATTTGAGCTTGCTCACCTGTGGTAACATCTGTTCGAGTCTGTATTTGGTCTGTCCTGAAGTCATAATTGCCCGAGACAGGCCTGAATTCAAAAGCTATAGCGGTGATTACAAA
Source organism: Saprospiraceae bacterium (assembly GCA_016787505.1). Lineage (GTDB taxonomy): Bacteria > Bacteroidota > Bacteroidia > Chitinophagales > Saprospiraceae > JABWBR01. Next base: position 943 of record JAEUUQ010000463.1, read on the forward strand.
TAAATTCCGTACTATTTGAGATTTTATATAAATAGAAAGCTCTTTAGATAGGAAGTTCTTTGTTCTGCTTGTAAGGGAGTAGCTATACTGAAAACTTCCGTTAAGATCAAAATCAAAGTCGTTCGGCTTGATTACAACTTCCTTTTTCAGCGCTAAATTATACTGTAATTCATACTGAAAACCTATCGAACTCCCATTGAAAACCTTCCACTCAGAGCCGATTCGAAGCGGTATGCCAAGGTGTTGTTGCGAAAAATTGATTGCTTTCAGATTATATCCATATTCCAAATGCTTTACATTCTGGAAGTAGCTATTGTTGGAGTATTCCAAACCCGTACCCAGGAAAAAATTTAATCGCTTCTCCGGAAAGAAAAAATAGTTGGCATCAAGGCCGATTGGGATTAATTTCGAATGGTTTTCAAATTCAATCCAATCCGTTTTGGAATCTATATTCGATGGTGAAATTCCAATGCCTGAAATCAACCTGACTTCCATATTTTGTCCCACCATAAAATCAACGCCAACAACCAAAAAGCTGAGAATTACTAAAATCTGTCTCATTTTTACAGTTTTTTATGTGATTAAAAATTGCGTAACGATTACATGGCCGTAAGGACATACCTGCCCGTGCTTCCATGCTGCAAATAACACCTCCTTCCCATTTAAAAAAAGAACAAATTATTCAATTTGTAGACTACTAATAAAAATTAATATCTGTAAATCAATTATTTACATTATATTTGTTAAATGAAAAACGGAAAATTATTCCAATTAATACGCACGCTCAGCGTGGCTGAACGGCAACAGTTTCGGGATTTTCTTCACTCGCCTTTTCACAGCAAACGGGAAGATTGCCTGCGGCTCTGGGCTGCCCTTGAAGAAATGAAAGAGGGTCAATTACCCGAAAAAGAAAGACTTTTCCAGGAGTCATACCCCAAAAGCTCCTATGACGACCAGCGCTTTCGCCTGTTGCAAAGTACCCTGTTGGGATTGCTGGAGTCGTTCCTCGTCTTCCAGGAATTCCGGCAAAACGAGCTGGAGCGCGAACTCCTTCTCATCAGAGCATACCGGAAAAGGGGCTTGGAGAAGCACCTGAGAGGAGCCAGGCGCCGGGCGGAGCAACATTTGGAAGGCTTGAAAACAGCAGGTGCGCTGCGGGCAAGACATGAAATAGAGCAGGAGTCCTTCGACCTTGAAGTCCATGAGAACCGGATTACCAACCTGAGCTATCAACCCTTGCTCGATCAGTGGGACGAATACTACCTGGCCATAAAGCTCCGTCAAGCATGTGCGGCCAAAACGTACGAATCGGAAGCCAACACTTCTTATGACTACGGCCTGCTTGACGCCCTTCTCGATCGGGTGGATTGGGAGCGATTCCTGTTCATTCCCGCTATTTCCCTGTACTATCATGGCTACTGGATGCTTGTAAACTCGAAAGAAGAAGCGCATTTTACCGCTTTCAAGGAATCCCTATTGCAGAACGGCGAATCCTTTCCATTGGCAGAGCGCAAGGATCTCTTCATGCTTGCTGCCAACTACTGCACCCGAAAGCATAACGAAGGCAGAAGGGACTACTCCCGGGAGTTGAACGAGATCTTCAAGGCGGGGCTTTTAGCCGGCGCTTTCCTGGTGCAGTTCTCGCGCTACACATTTCGCAACATCGTGATCACTGCCCTGGTGGTGGGCGACCTTGAGTGGGCGGAGCAATTTATTGAAGATTACCAGGCCTATCTGCCGTACCGCCACCGGGAGAGCATGGTTAGCTACAGCAGGGCACTTATAGCATTTCAACAACACAACTACGGACTGGCCCTGGAACTTTTGCAAAAATCAGAATACCGGGGCCTGGTATTCAATTTGTCGGCTAAAGCCCTGCAGATCAAAATCTACTACGAGACCGGCGAATACGACCTGCTCGAATCTCACTTGGCCGCCATGCGCGCCTTTATTCGCCGGCAAAAGAACCCGAGCTACCAGGTGGTCAACTTCCAGCAATTGGTGCACTTCGCACAGCGCCTGCTCGAGTTGAACCCCTTCGATCCTGGCGACAAAGCCAGGCTACTGGAAGAAGTAACGGCGACAAAGGTCGTGGCTGAAAAAGACTGGCTGCTGCGGATGCTGGAAAGGAGAGGCGATTGATGGCTTGTACCAACTCACCTCCCCCAGCAATCAATCACCGATTTCAGGGCGACGAACAGGGCTTCCCTGCCTTCTTTGGTCACCACCGGCTCCTCTTCTTCTTCATCGATGGTGAGGCCGTCTTCTATAAAGGCCAGGAGGTCTTCCTGGGGGGAATCCTGGAAAAACACGTCGAGGCGGTCGTGCCAGTTGTGGGTTTGTACGTCTTGCAGCAAAGTCCAGTTGCGTTCTTCGGCTTCTTCAAGGGCCTCCGCATCAACAGTAGGCAGTTCAGGCACTACCATCGTGATAGCCTTCCAGATCACCAACAGCAGGTAAAAGGCGTATTCGCGCTCTTCCTGAGTGAACGCTTCGAAATGTTCAGCAAAGAAGTAGCCCAGCACTTCGGGCTGCTGTTCTTCTAATTCTACTACGGCGTCGTTGAAGGCCTCCGCCGATTCGCCCAGCGCTTCTGCTGCGGCATCCAAAACTGTTTCTGTGACCAATATCATGATTATCCAGGTTTGTTGTCGGTTCTCTGTTCTCTGTTCTCTGTTATCCGTTGTCTGTTGTCGGTTCTTATTCTTTGTTCGTACAGTCGTAAAGTCGTACAGTCGTAAAGTCCTAAATCAGGCCCCTGGATTTCAGTTCCAGGTATTTGTTGATCGCATTGATCGTCAATTCCTCTGGCCGGGTCAGGAAAGCCTGGATGCCGTATTGGCGCAGCTTTTGCACCATCTGCATCTTTTCGGCCAGGTATTTTTGGGCTACGGTTTGGTAATAGATTTCTTCCAGCGTTTCGGCGCTTTTGGCGGCAAACTCGCGGATTTCGGTATTTTCAAAAAAGACGACCACCAGCAGGTGAAATTTGTTGATTTTGCGCAAGATCGGCAGCGCCCGGTCGAGGGCGTAGGCGCTTTCAAAATTGGTATACAAAATCAATAAACTGCGATTGGTGATGAGCTTGCGGGCGGCAAAATAGAGCAATTCGAAGTTGGCCTCCAGGGGGCGCTCCTGTTCTTTATACAACGCGAGCATGATTTTGTTGAGTTGTTCGGGCCTGCTGTCGGCTTTTAGGGTAGAACCCATTTTATCGGAAAAGGTGATCAAACCGGCACGGTCGTGTTTGAGCAGGGCGATATTCGACAAAGTGAGGCTGGTATTGATGGCATAATCCATGAGGCTGAGCCCGTTGAAGGGCAGGCGCATGGCCCGGCTTTTGTCGATGATGCTGTAGATATGCTGCGCGCGTTCGTCTTCGTACTGGTTGACCATCAGCGAGGCGCGGCGACTACTGGCTTTCCAGTTGATGCTGCGATAATCATCGCCGGGCACGTAGTTTTTGATTTGCTCAAATTCGTAGCTGTGCCCGATACGCCGCATGCGCTTTTGCCCCTTTTGGTGCGTCACCCGGTCGTATGCCCACAACTCGAATTGTTTCATTTGTAAAATGGAAGGGTATACCGGCACTTCGATATCGGAGGGAATGCGCAGCCGGCGCTCTATGAGCCCCAAAAGGGTGGAAACGAACAGGTTGATACACCCGAAATGATAAGCCCCCCGGCTCAATGGCCGCAATTCGTATTTGACGGTTTTTTCTTCGCCAGGTTCCAACGACAGCCGCTGTTCAAAATCGCGCAATTGAAACTGGTGAGGCAATTCATCCACAAGCACCAGCGACAGGCGAAGTCCGGTGCGGTTTTTGAGCGCTACCCGCACGGCATTGTGGTCGCCCAGCGACAATACTTTGGGCAAGTGCCGCTGCGCGTCAACTTTCATGCGCGGGTTGTAAAGCAACATGATGTCGAGCAGGCTTAGCGCCAATACAATGGCCAACAGTACCTGCGTAACGACAAACAGGGCCGGCAACGCAAATGATAGCGCAAAAAGCCCGATGAGCGAACCCCAGACTATAAAAAAACGGCTGTGCAGGTGTACGGATTTCAGCATGGCACTAGCGGGGCACTTCTATTTTTTGAA
>JAEUUQ010000517.1 GCA_016787505.1 Saprospiraceae bacterium
TTCCTTCAGATTTTCAGTCGCCCGAAACACCCTTGGCTTTGGATATGGGGTTCCCGTCAGTTGGCCCCCTTAGGACTTACTCGATACTTTCGTATCTTGCTCACCTATTAGTGTAGTGCCATGCCCGGCACACCAAAGATACCATTCCTCCGGAACGGTTACAATGGGGTGAGGTGATTCTTGTGGAGCCTTTGAACAACAATTTGGTTTGCGCTCTACCCTACCCCTACAAGTCATCCCGTAATCGGCGGCAGCCCCAACTCCCTTAGAAACTGATTATGCCTTTCAGCAGCTTCTGCCGCTTTCTTTTCAATGGCAACCAGCTCGTCGTGTACGGCCTTGAGATCGATTATTCCCTCTGTTTTTGCCGTGCTGACGTAGCGGGATATGTTTAAATTGTATTGGTTTTTCTCTATTTCTTCCATCGGCACACGACGGGAATAACGTATTTCTTCTTTGCGGTACTGATAGGTTTCTACGATTTTCGCAATATGCTCTGGCAATAAGCTGTTTTGACGTTTGCCCTTTTCAAAGTATTCACTGGCGTTGATAAAAAGTATATCATCCGGCCTTTTGCATTTCTTCAGTACCAGTATACAAACGGGAATACCGGTAGAATAAAACAGATTGGAAGGCAAGCCGATAACCGTGTCAATGTTGCCGTCTTTTAACAACTTGGTGCGAATACGCTCCTCGACGCCTCCCCGAAATAATACGCCGTGCGGTAGTATGATGGCCATTGTTCCTTTTTCGGACAGAAAGTGGAAGCCGTGTAATAAAAAGGCAAAATCTGCCGCCGATTTGGGGGCAAGGCCGTAGCTTTTATAGCGAAAATCTTCGCCCATCGCCTCCGTGGGCTCCCAGCGCAGACTAAAAGGAGGATTTGCTACAACCGCGTCGAATTCCTGCTTCCTGGCGGGGTTCATTTCGTTCAGGATTTCCCAATCATTCAGTAGGGTGTCGCCGTGGTGGATTTCAAACTCGGTATCTTTCAGGCCGTGCAGCAGCATGTTCATGCGGGCCAGGTTGTAGGTGGTGATGTTTTTTTCCTGACCGTAAATCTTGCCGATACCGTTGGGCCCCATTTGCTTGCGTACATTCAGCAATAGCGAACCAGAGCCACAGGCAAAGTCCAGTACTTTGTCCAGCTTTTTCTTTTTGCCTGTCTTTGGTTCCTGGCCGTCCAGGACGACGATTTCGGAAAGGATGCTGGAAATCTGCTGCGGGGTGTAGAACTCGCCGGCCTTTTTACCGGAGCCCGCCGCAAACTGCCCGATGAGGTACTCGTAGGCATCGCCCAGTACATCTATATCCCTCGAAAAATCGGCGATACCCTCGGCTATCTTCTGGATGATGGTGCATAGCTTGGTGTTGCGCTCAGCGTAACTTCTGCCCAGTTTGTCGGAGTTCAGGTTGATTTCCGAGAACAAACCCTGAAAGGTACTTTCAAAGGACTGGTTTTCGATGTATTTGAACCCGGCCTCCAGCGTTTTCAATAAATCAGGGCTTTGAAGGCGGGCCAGTTCGGAAATGCTGCTCCACAAATGCTGCGGCTCGATGACGTAATGCACTTTGCGGCGCATTTGTTTTTCAAATTCCGGCACGTCTTCCGCATTGGCGGCATACCACAACGACAAGGGCGCGCGGCGGTCGTCCTGTTCCGTTTTGGGATAGTCCGGCCCCAGTTCCTTTTGGGCCGCCGTTTCGTAGTTGTCGGACAGGTAGCGCAAAAACAGGAACGAAAGCATGTAGTCCCGGAAGTCGTCCGCATTCATGGCGCCCCGCAGTTTGTCGGCGATGGCCCAGAGGGTTTTTCCTAATTGTTGCTGGTTCTGTTCCTTCATGATGTTGTTTTGTTTCTGGCTTTGGGTATTCGCCCATGGTACTGCGGGGACGGCATCTTACTCGCTGATATCCTCGAAAAAATCAAACAAATATTCATCGCTATACTCAATTTCATACCTCCGCAAAAGGGAGAGGTATTCCTCCCGGAATGTAGTTTTCCGGTGATGCTCAGGCTGGTTCAAAATGTATTTTATCACGTTATCCAATTCGCTGCGGGAATGGGAAAATGCCCCATAACCCACCTGCCAGTTGAAACGAAACGGCGTAAAGCGTTTTTCCTTGATAAAATTGGAGGTTTCGGTTTTCAACACCTGTACGGTATCGGAAAGGGAAATGGCGGGATTTGCCCCTATCAATATATGCGCGTGGTCGGGCATGAGGTAAATGGCCAGGAGTTTGTGTTTTTTGTTCTGCAAAATGCCTGTCATGTATCGCTCGGTTTCTTCACGGAATTCGGGTTTGATGAGTGCCTGACGGTTTTGCACGGCAAAGACCAAATGGGTGTAGAGTTGTGTATATGTATTCGCCATATCCCATTGATTTTTTATGCATAGTACCGGCAAAGGTACAATATTTCAAATTGTGTGCCATCGTCATGTAGGAAGGGCGTCTGAAGACATTAGATACCGTTCCGCTGGAACGGAAATGGCGGGGGCGTGTCGTTGCTAATCGGGATAGGTAGGCGGCATTCGCCGCCGTCCCCCCCACACCACCGGGCATACGCTTTAACGTACCACGGCGGTTTTCTCTAACGATTAACCCTTTTGTGGTCAAGGCTCGCTGTTCTTTCAATCGAGATGCCAACTC
>JAEUUQ010000523.1 GCA_016787505.1 Saprospiraceae bacterium
GGCTCGCGGTCGTCGGGCACGGAATGAAAATAGTTGTTGTCCAGCCAGTGCTGGTACCACTTTTGTTCAGTCTCCTGCGGATTGTAGCGCGTAGAAAGCGTCATGGTGCTGTGTTGTTATGCTTTGGAGGGGCAAAGATATAAAGGTTTGTGATGTGCTGATGTGCTGATTTGCTAATGTGCTGATTTGCTAATCCCGAACTTCATTCGGGACAAGTTGTGCTAATTTGCTAATATTTTGATAATTAAATAATTATAATAATAAGCACATCAGCACATTAACTCATCAGCAAATCAGCACATTAGCACATCAAACAGTTACTTCCCCAACAAACGCGTCTATTTCCACTTGATTGCGGAGGAGGTCTTCCATCGTTTCGCGGCGGCGGATGAGATAATCCTTGCCTTTGTGGACAAGTACCTCGGCGGGGCGGAACCGCGAGTTATAGTTAGAAGCCATCGTAGCGCAATAAGCGCCGGCGTGTTGCAGGCAAACTATATCGCCTTCATTAATTTCGGCGATGCGGCGGTTGGCGCCAAAGGTATCAGTTTCGCAAATATAACCCACTACCGTATAAAAGCGGGGTTTGCCCAGGGGCTTCGACACATTAATAATTTCGTGATAGGCGTCGTAAAACATAGGGCGAATCAGGTGGTTGAGACCGGAGTCGAGTCCGGCGAAGACCGTAGAAGTCGTTTGCTTAACCACGTTCACTTTTGCAAAAAAATAACCGGCTTCGCTCACCAGGAATTTGCCGGGTTCGAAAATCAGGCACAGGTCGCGGCCGTAATCCTGGCAAAAAGTGTTAAAGCGTTCCGAGATTTTTTCGCCAAGTTCTTCAATATCGGTTTCAATATCGTCGGTTTTGTAGGGCACTTTAAAGCCGCTGCCAAAGTCGAGGTAGTCGAGGTCTTTGAAATCGCGGGCAATATTAAAAAGGATTTCGGCGCCGATCAGGAACACCTCCGAATCGAGGATACCCGAGCCGGTATGCATGTGGAGGCCTTCCACTTTTAATCCGGTTGCTTCCACCACATGGTGCACATGGGGCATCTGGTGGATAGAAATGCCGAATTTGGAATCGATATGCCCTACCGAAGTTTTGCGGTTGCCTCCCGCCATAATATGCGGGTTGATGCGGATACAAATGGGGATATGCGGGTACAGTTGCCCAAATTGTTCGAGGATAGAGATATTGTCTATATTGATGCGCACCCCGCGTTCTACAGCCATGCCGATTTCTTCGATACCCACGCAATTGGGGGTATAAATGATATCCTGCGGTTCAAACCCGGCTTTTAGTCCCAGCAATACCTCTTGAATAGACACCGTATCGAGGCCGGCGCCCATCTCTTTAAATACTTTGAGAATGCTTATATTGCTCAGCGCTTTGCAGGCGTAATTGATGCGAAGCCGGTTTACATTAAACGCCTTTTTCATGCGCTCGTACTGCCGTTGCATAATAGCGCTGTCGTATACATAGAGGGGACAGTCGTATTTTTCACATAAAACCAGCGGGTCTACGCCGCCGCTAAGTACATACTTGTTGTTGTCCAACAACATCATAACCCGGTTGTTTTATATTTTATAAAATCGTGCGCAAAAATAGTGATATTGAGAACGCGGCGCTCATTTTTTTGTTGCGGCCCCCTTTTTAATACGCCAAACGGGCCTAATGATGCATCTTTACATAAAAAGCGACCCGTGTGAATGAAAAAGCGCTTATAACTGCTTGCCTGCAAGAGGATCGCAAGGCCCAACAAGCTTTGTACGATCACTTCGCGCCCGCGATGCTCGGGGTGTGCAAGCGCTATGTAAAAGCGCCGCAAGACGCCGAGGACGTGCTTGTGGAAGCGTTTTTCAAGGTGTTCACCAACTTGCACCAGTTTAAAGGCGAGGGCAGTTTTGAAGGCTGGATCAGGCGCATTGTGGTCAACGAATCGCTGATGTTTCTTCGCCGCAATCACCATTTGATGAACCACGTGGAGGTAGAGACGGCTGCCGGACTGCGTATCACGCCATCGGTACACGAGGAACTCGCCGCCGGCGAGATCCTTCGCCTGCTCGATCAACTGCCTATGGGCTATCGCACGGTTTTTAACCTGTACGTTTTAGAAGGTTTTAAACACCGCGAGATTGCGGAACTGATGGGTATCAGTATTAATACGTCGAAATCGCAACTGATCCTGGCCAAAAAACGGCTGCGCGAGATGTTGGGAGTGGGGGAGGGAGAGAGGGAGTGAGGGGCGACTGTACGACTGTACGACTGTACGACTGTGCGACTGTACGACTGTACGACTGTACGACTGTACGAAGAGGTGTAATCTTCCCGAGGCACGAGGGAAGGTGACATCTCGACTTTGCTACTTTTAGATTTTTTTATAAATAAATAATGGCCATGAAGCGTCAGAAGACATTGTTCGAATTATTCAGGGATAATGCGCATAAGCTGGAAGAAACGCCTTCCCGGCAATCGTGGCAGCGCCTGGAGGCGCGCCTCGACCGGCACCGGACGCGCAGCCGCATGCTGAGTATCCGGCAATTTGCCGTGGCTGCCGCCGTAGGCGGTATTGTGTTGCTGGCCGCCCTGTTGTCTATGTTTACCGATCGCGGCCACGCCACTGCCTACCAGATCGAAACGCTCGACCGCAATGAAGTAAATGAGGAGGCGCTCGAAGCCCTGGCGCTGTCCCGCCGCTTTGAACAAAGCCAATCAGTGGCTATTGCTGAAGGCCGGGTAGGGCAAAAGCTGGTGCCGAGGGGGATGTAGGCACGGGGAATCTCCAGGGATGGTGACGAGGTGACGACGGGGAAACACCAGAGATGGTGACAAGGTGACGCTAAACCCTATCGCTAAACTGCGAATGCACTAAACCCTTCATAAACCTTCATAAACCCTCATAAACATTTCCCCAGGATTTATTATCTTTGCGCGCTTTTGAAACGGCGCCTTGACAAAAGGAGAAATTCCACTAACTTTGGAATTCGGCGCCGGCCGACAGGCTGAATTATTTCAATGAAACGCGATGAAGAAGATATTATTAAATATAGTGGCACTTTCCCCCAGTGTATCCCAGTCGCACAACTACGTCATCCTGCTGAG
>JAEUUQ010000540.1 GCA_016787505.1 Saprospiraceae bacterium
ATCGCTCCCATGAAATTAAAGGCCGTCACCCAGCGAGGTAGTAAAAAAGATTTTTTCGATATATATTTTCTCCTCCAGCAAATGCCTCTACAAGAAATGCTGCGGCTATTTAAGGAAAAGTTCAAGCAGTACGAGATTTTCCATGTAATAAAGAGTCTGACTTATTTTGAAGATGCTGAACAGAATCCTGATCCCATGATGCTGGATAAAAATATTACCTGGTCTAAAGTTAAAGCTGAGATTATCCGCGTAGTAAAAGATTTCAACTGAACTGCCTTCTTTAATACTTGCCATTCATCTTGATTGAATCTACAAATGATAGGGGGGAATGCCATTCTTTCTACTCGCCCAACAGTATATATTCAAAAAAACAAAAAAAACGTCTCCGCTTAAAAACAAAATGTTTTAATTTGCTTGCGCAAAATTGTAAACAGGAATCTAATTCCAACTACTATGAGTAAAACTGAAGGGAAGGGCATCGTAGTGCCCGTAATCCCAATAGCGAGCTTATCGCTTCAACTGCCTTTTTTTTCCGCGGTCGCTGCCGGCTTCCCTTCTCCGGCCGACGACTACCTGCAAAAACGCCTGGACCTCAACGAATACTGCATCCGCAACCGGGCAGCTACGTTTTTCGTGGAGGTCGAAGGAGATTCAATGACCGGCGCCGGCATCTATGAAGGCGATATCCTGGTGGTGGATCGCTCGCTCGACTACAAAGCGGGCGACGTGGTGATCGCCTTTCTCGACGAGGGCTTTACGGTCAAACGCCTGATCAGAGTAGCCGGACGCTGGTACCTCAAACCCGAAAATCCCGGCTACGAGCTCATCGAACTACTCGAAGGTATGGAGGTGGTGATCTGGGGCGTGGTGACATATGTGGTGCACAAACCCTACGAGTTATGAGCCTCTTTGCGCTGGTGGATTGCAACAATTTCTACGCCAGTTGCGAACGGGTCTTCAACCCCAAGCTGGCCGACAAGCCGCTGGTGGTGCTCTCCAACAACGACGGCTGCGTGGTGGCCCGCAGCAATGAGGCCAAAGCCCTGGGAATCCCCATGGGCGAGCCGCTGTTCAAGCTGCGCGAGCTGATCCAGAAAGGGGAGGTGGCGGTGTTCTCCAGCAATTACGCGCTTTACGGCGATATGTCGGAGCGGGTGATGAGCATCCTGCAGGACCACTGCGCCGACGTGGAGGTCTACTCGATCGACGAGGCTTTCCTGGAGCTGCTGTTTTACCGGCAAACCGAAAGCAGCCTCACCGACTACGCCCGCGATCTGCGCGGCAAGGTGCTGAAGTGGACCGGCATCCCGGTCTCTGTGGGCCTGGCGCCCACCAAAACCCTGGCCAAGCTCGCCAACCACATCGCCAAGAAAAGGACGGAGGAAGGCGTATTTTACCTCACCCCCGGCCACGATATCCTGCAGGAGCTGGACATCGACGAACTCTGGGGCGTGGGCAGCGCCTACAAAAGGCGATTGTCCGCCATCGGCATCGACACGGTGGCGCAATTCGCCGGCATCAACGAAGCCTGGATGCAGCAGGAATTCGGCGTGGTGGGTCTGCGCCTGCTCAAAGAGGTGAAAGGTTTTCCCTGCTACGGCCTGGAGCCGCCGGTCACCGAGCGCAAAAACGTGATGGTCTCCCGCTCTTTTGCCAAAGACGTGTACGACCTGGACCCCCTCACCGAGGCTATTGCTATCTACGCAACGCGCCTGGGTGAAAAATTGCGCCGTTACCGGCAAACCGCCGGCGTGATTACCGTTTTCCTATGGGCTAACCGCTTCAAGAACAAACGCCCCGACGGGTTAAGTTGCTTTTCGCGAATGGTGGAATTGCCCATAGCCACGTCGAATACCAACGAACTCATCCACTGGAGTGTGGCTATGGTGAAAAGTCTCTACGAAAAAGGCACCAACTACAAAAAAGTCGGCATTCTCGCCGGCGAACTCAAGCCCGCCGGCCGGCTGCAAACCAACCTTTTTGTGCCCGAAACGCAGCTCTTGCGCTCCGCCGAGCTGATGAAAACCCTCGACCAGATCAATCAGCGCATGGGCCGCGGCACGGTCTATTTCGCCGCCTGCGGCCATATGCCCGATTTTAAATTAAAAACGGAATGGCGTTCTCCGCGTTTTACGACCAGGTGGGAGGAGTTGCTGAAGGCAGAATGACGAATGACGAAATTGTTGATAATCAATTTATTAATTAATAATTTTATTCGTAATCCGTAATTCGTCATTCGTAATTTTCCCAGAAAACACGCGAACCGCCGGGCCGTTCAGCCAAATATCCTTGAATCCCTTTGGGGTGGGTTGAAAGCGCACTTCCAGATTGCCGCCTTTGGTGGACACGGCAATGTGGTCTTTCATTTTACCGGCAGTAGATAAATACGCGGCCAAAGCGGCGGCGGTTACGCCCGTACCACAGGAGAGGGTTTCATCTTCCACGCCGCGTTCATAGGTGGCTACGATAATTCCCTCGGGGGTCAGTTGCACAAAATTGACGTTGGTGCCTTCTTGCTGGAAACGGGGCGAATAGCGCACCTGGCGTCCTTCTGCTACAATATCTGTTTTTTCGATGTCTGTTACAAAGGTCACGTAATGGGGCGAACCGGTATTGAGGTAGAAATACTGATCGCCGGTTTCTACCCCCGTCACGTCGTTCATTTTGAGGCTCACCCAGCCATTGGGCAGGAATAGTGCCTCGTGGGCGCCGTCGGCAGCCCAAAAGCGAAAGGATCCGCTGGTATCTGGTATACCCAGTTGCCGGGCGAAAGCTGCCACACAACGGCCTCCATTGCCACACATGGTGCTCTTATTGCCGTCGGCATTAAAATACACCATTTCAAAATCCCAGCCGTCTTTCTCTTGCAACAATATAAGTCCGTCGGCGCCAATGCCGAAATGCCTGTTGCACAAATGCGCAATCGCGCCAGGAGAGTCAAAAGGAGCGAACAGGCCTGTACGGTTGTCGATCATCACAAAATCGTTGCCGGCGCCCTGGTATTTATAGAATACAAGCGGAGTATCGGGAGAAGAAGACATATCTTATTGCTTTTCAGATGAAGAAGTATCGGCGGGCAGGGAATCCCGCTGTTCTTCCGCTGGCGCCCAACCGTCGAACGGCTTGTCCATCATCTTGTGTCTGAATAGGATTACCAAGCCCATTACCACAATCAGCGCCAATCCGAAAAGCGAAAAACGCCAGCCCCAGATATTACCTGAGCTTGCCTCTTTTTTTTCCTGAGCTTGTTGTTGATCCTGGCGCATGGTTTTGCTGTTTGATAGTAAACCCGAAAATTAAGGGCTAGTTTTTTATAATTGACAAATGCATCAAAAATTTATAGCTTGCCGTTGCGTTAATATAATTGCACCCCTTGAAAAAGTTGCACCGTGGATAAATTGAAAGCGTATATTCCGTTAGTGGTAACCTCTTTGTTAAGCGCGGCATTAGCCGTGATGATTTATCGTTTGGTAGATAAGCCCCGGCAGATCATCGTACGTGAAACAACGCCAGCCCAATACGCGAATTGGTCGGAAGATCTGCTCAATGACATCCGGCCGCGCACTTTTTTGTCGTCTTCGCCAACCAATTTTATCTCCGCCGCCGAACGTGTCACCGCGGCCGTAGTCAATATCAAAACCATGCAGGAAAGCAGGTTTGACCTTTGGGGCAACGGCTCGGTGGGTACCTCGTCGGGATCAGGCGTTATTATTACCCCTGATGGATACATCGTTACCAATAACCACGTGGTAGAGGATGGCGACCAGGTGGAGGTGACACTCAATGACAAACGCGAATATAAAGCAGATATTATCGGCATCGACCCGTCTACCGACCTGGCCTTGCTAAAAATAAAAGGCAAAGAAATGCCTTATCTCGACCTCGGCAATTCTGATTCGCTGCGGGTAGGGGAGTGGGTGTTGGCGGTAGGCAATCCGTTCAATCTGGAATCGACGGTCACCGCGGGCATTGTCAGTGCAAAAGGCCGCAGCATAGATATCCTCGAAGGGCAAGATCGCATCGAGTCGTTTATCCAGACCGACGCTGCCGTCAATCCCGGAAATAGCGGCGGCGCCCTGGTGAATACCAACGGAGAGTTGGTGGGCATCAATACGGCCATTATTACGCGTTCGGGGCGCTATGAGGGCTATTCTTTTGCCGTTCCGGCCAACCTGGTGCGCAAGGTTATTAAAGATCTGCGCGACTTCGGCGTGGTACAGCGCGGTATTCTGGGCGTTTTTGTCGATGAAATTAACAACGCCAGGGCGGAAGAACTGGGGCTAAAGACGGTGCAGGGCGTGTATATCACCCGAGTAACCCCTGGCAGCGGCGCCGATGAAGCAGGCTTACAGAAAGGCGACGTGATCATAGCCATCAACGGCGTAAAAACGCGCACCATGCCCGAAATGCAAGAACAAGTGGGGCGCTACCGGCCCGGTAATAAGCTGAATGTGGAGTTTTTCCGCAATGGCAAGATGAATAAAGCCGAGGTTGTGCTCAAAGATAAAAGCAATAATACTATTGCCCAGGCTGCTGATGAAGCCAATATGCTCACCAACCTGGGCTTTGAAGTGCGCAACCTCACGCGTGAAGAAACCAAACGCCTGCACGTGGAGGGCGTCAAAGTGATTAGCATCTATCGGGGTAGCACCGTTGAACGCACGAATATGGATCCCGGCTTTATTATTACCAAAATAGACAATAAATCGGTGCGCTCAATAGACGAGCTCATCCGGGAGTTGCGCGAAGCAGAAGGCAAAGTAATGCTGGAAGGTAT
>JAEUUQ010000597.1 GCA_016787505.1 Saprospiraceae bacterium
AGCAGTCGCCTTTGCGAGGGGCACGTTTATAAATTATTTTACTATCTCGTTCTACATAGTCGCCCGCTACAATTGGATATGCATACTTGGGCGCGTACGATACAAAATGGCTTCTTATAATTATTTTGTCGTTAACTTTCAGGTTATGCAATTGCTGAAATTCATTAGACTTTTCCGGCCCAAAACTAAGAATATAATCGTCACCATTAATCCTGACCATCACTCCGAAACCTAATTGTGAGCCTGGCGGAAGAGAAAGAGACGTTACAATAGCCTCCATATTAGTTGAAGCACTTATATGGTTCCTTATTTTAGCCGCACCGGCAAGCACGTTTTGACCTTCGGGGGACGCTTCCCATTTTTTGAACTTTATACCATCGGGGGTAGCCTCCCATTTTTTCAATTCGGCTTTCATTTCAGCAGCAGAGAGAGGCTTTGGGGCTGATTTTTCAGGAGTTTCATTTTTGATTTCGCGATTAGCAAATACTAGTCCGCTTACCACAACCAGCGATAAGATCAGCGCATAAACAACTTTTTTCATATTTATTGTAGGTTTAATTATCAATTCCAACAAAGCTACAAGTCTTTGTGCCCGGCTTTAATAAAAAAAATGTCAAAAAATGTAAACGAAGTGTAAAAGTTGCTTGGATAGCATAATATTAGATACTGAATTTTTCGGACCTCACAAGCAACTCGTTTTCTGGTGTTCAATTTAGGGGGGGGCACGATCTGACGGCAGACTGTGCAAAATCCCGCCCTTCGTGCGTCTTCACCTTAAAGCCTGCGAAACAATCGAATAGCCTTATTTATTTCAGGTTTTCCATTAATACCCTCCAGCGCGCATCCGATTTAAGCGAGGCGAGGTCTCCATCATTCTCAAAATCGCTTTTTTTATTGTAGCCGAGTTCGGCTGCTTTGCTGAGCGCTTCAAAGGCTTTGTCTTTGTTGCCTCCCAATGCCCAGCAGCAGGCCATGTTGTAATAGTCGGGGCCATTAGGAAAAATGGTTAAGGCCGTAGCATATATAGTTGCTGCTTCCAGGTGTTTTTTCATTCCGTTAAGCTGATGGGCTAATTGCATATACCGATAATGTTGTTGGGGTACCGGCGAGAGTTGCGATAAAATATATGTTTCAGCCGCCGCACTTTTGTTTTGTTCATACATAAGCAAAGCCATTTCAATTTTCATATCAAGATTTGCAGGAAGTTTATGTCCTCTTGCTTTTATGGCGGCGTCTGCTGCTGTTAGTTGTTTGCTTTTGCGCAAAGCGGATATATATGTGGTAAAAGCGTCATCGTCAGTAGGATGCCATTCCAGCCATTGCTTTAATAGTGTTGCGGTATTTGCAAAATCATTGCCATACAAAGCAATTAATATTGCTTGGCCTTCTTTGTCAATTGAGCCTTCTTTGTGGCGGGCTTCTTTCTTCTTTAGTTGAGCAATAACCTTAGCATCTACCCAATATACATCTGTGCCTTCGTCGCCGGGTTTGTTGTCGCGGTCGCTGCCAAAAAAAAGGTATTTGCCATCGGGTGAAAGTTTTGCAAACCGCTCGGTGAATTTTGAATTGACATTGGGACCCATGTTTTTTGCAGGCCCCCAGCGGCCATCTTTTTTTCTGAAGCTGATATATAAATCTGAACTCCCTTCAATACTTTCCGGCCGTGCCGATTCAAAAATCAAATAGCTTCCATCAGGCGCAATAAAGGCGCCGTCTTCAGATTGGTCGGTATTAATATTATAGGGAAGTATTTCAGGTTGTTGATGTTGATGATTTACTTTTTTAGAAGAAACGATATCAAATACACGGCCGTCCTGACGGCGGACGGCAAAATAGATATCGCCACTATAGGTCATTGACAAGGCATAATCTTCACCTTTCGCTACGGTGGTATCAAATGGCACAGGCTCGCCCCAGCCGCCCGTAGTTTTTTCTACTTCCCAAATGCGAAGCCCGGCATCTTTATACCCTGCGGGCACTTTTCTTCTTGAATTAAAGTAGAGTTTCTTTCCATCAGCAGAAAAGGCCGGATAGAAATCATCGGCGCTTATATCGGCAAAAGCCGGAGAAGCAGGCGGGGTCCAAACGCCATTTTCCTGATGCATTTCCAGCAGTCGGGCAGGTTTACCACGTTCGAAGATAACCGTCCACAACACGGTGCTGCCATCTGGCGAAAAAGCCGGCGAACTGTGCTCGTAATATTGGGTACTGATGACCCCCGGAGCAAATAACTCGGGTTTCATGCCCGGAGGTTGTTGCCCGAGGTATTTTCCACGCAGTACGGGTGTTTGTTGTGCGACGGCTATTTGAGTGAGGCAAATCAGTAGGGTGAAAATGTAAAAGCTATTTTTCATCGCTAAGCATTTATTATTTCGGGTCAGCAAAAAGCTTTTTTGCAAGCTCCGTTTTTAGGATAACGAAAATTACAAGATTCTGTTTTGCTTGTTATGCCACTGAGTTACTTGACTTCCATACTATGAACAAAGCAGCTTTCCTACTTCCGATATCCAATGTAAAAAAGCTGTTTCTTATTATAGAGTTACAGCGGTACGCTTTTCGCACAAATGGCTCGTACACTTTCGTGATGAGTGACCCCCCACTTGCGGCGCTGTGCCATTTCTATTTCCATTTCCCTTTTGTTCTATAACTAATGCCAAATAGATTTTAGTGCAAGGTGGGGTTCGCCGGAGGCTGACAGTTTACTTACGCATTTTTTGGCCCGGAGGCAAGGGAGCAGGGGTGTTTTTGCACAGGCTGACGGCAGTCCGTGCAAAAACCTCTGCCTATATCCGTCATAACGCCTGATAAACGGCCAACTGCAAACGGCGAGGCTCCGGCTGGTAAGCTCCAAGACTTTTGTTTATCCGGCATCATGAGCCACCGTTGCGCCGCACAGAGCGACCCCAGACTGGGCAATACGTTTCGCCTACTCCCGAAAGGGTGGCTGGCGTCTATCATGTAGTCCTGTCATGGGGATGACCGTGACCGAAGAACGACTGCGCCAACGTGGCTATATGTCCTTTAAAGACTATTACCACAAAGTACGCCAAACTATCGTTGTACCATGAACCGCCCCCGCTTTTAGCGGGACAGGCTGGATACGAGGTCCGTACGTC
>JAEUUQ010000631.1 GCA_016787505.1 Saprospiraceae bacterium
ATGGGAAAGTTTGCGCATTACGCAGAATAGGAATACTTTTGAAGTAAAGTAAATCGAACTTGTCACTTCATCCAATAGCCGGCACGCAGACTTATGTTACGGTAGTCCTCCCCTTGGCCGTACCCAAGACTTATACCTATCTCGTACCCGAGGAATTGCTTTCCGAGGTGCAGGTAGGCGTACGGGTAGAGGTGCAATTCGGGCACAACAAGCGCTACGCCGCCGTGGTGTCGGAAGTGCATCGGACGGCTCCCGAGGCCTATCAGCCCAAGCCCATCCTGGCCGTCATCGATGAGCAGCCCGTGACCACCCCCACGCAGATGCAGCTCTGGCAGTGGATGGCCGACTACTATTGCTGCACGGTGGGCGAAGCCATGCACGCGGCGCTGCCCGCCCACCTCAAACTGAGCAGTGAGACCATCATCGCCTTAAGCCCTTTTTTTCAGGACCACTACGCCGGCGCCGGCCTCGACGACAAAGAATACCTCATTGCCGAAGCGCTCAGCATTCAAAAAGAAATATCGCTCGACGACGTGCGCAGCATCCTCGACCAGCGCTCGGTATACCCCGTGATCCGGCGTTTGCTCGACAAAAAAGTTATTTATTTAAAAGAAGACCTGCAGGACAAATACAAGCCCAAAACGGTGGCTTGCGTCAGATTGCAAGCTCCTTACGATACAGATTCGAGCTTATTGCGTGAAGCTTTTGAAAAAATAAGCCGCGCCACGCGCCAGACCGAGGCATTGCTAGCCTACGTGCAATTGGCTAAAAAAGAGCCCTTTGTGCGCAAACAAGCCATCTACGACCTGGCCAAGGCCGACTCGACGGTCATACAAGCTATGGTAGGCAAAGGCATCTTTGAGGTATACGACCGCGAAGTGAGCCGCCTGGGCGCCTACGAAGAAGAAACCCTGGAAGCCGGGGTACTCGCCGAACAGCAAAGCCGGGCACTGACAGAAATCCGGCAGCACTTCGAAAACGACAAAGTGGTGCTGCTGCACGGCGTAACGGGCAGCGGCAAAACCAGGGTGTACATGGAGCTCATCGAAGCGGCGATAGCCGAAGGGCGGCAAGTGCTGTACCTCCTGCCCGAAATAGCCCTCACCGCCCAGATCATCAGCAGACTCCAGCGCGTCTTTGGCGACCAGATCGGCATTTACCACTCCCGGCTCAACAACAACGAACGCGTAGAACTGTGGAATCGCGTATTGGCCGGCCAGCCCGTCGTGCTGGGCGCCCGCTCGGCCCTGTTTCTGCCTTTTACCAGGTTGTCGCTGGTCATCGTCGACGAAGAACACGACCCCTCGTATAAACAAAACGACCCCAACCCGCGCTACAACGGCCGCGACGTGGCCATCTACCTGGCCACCCTGCACGGCGCTAAAGTGCTGCTCGGCACCGCCACACCGTCGGTAGAGACCTATTACAATGCCAGGCAAAACAAATATGGGCTGGTGGAAATGCCCGAGCGCTTCGGCGGGATAGAAATGCCCGAAGTGGTGATCGCCGACGCCAAAGCCGAACTCAAGCAGCGCAAACTGCAATCGCATTTTACTACCGTCTTGCTCGACGAACTGCGCGCCGCCATTACCCGGGGCGAACAGGCCATTCTTTTCCAAAACCGCCGGGGTTATGCCCCCGTATATCGCTGTGTCAACTGCGGATGGAATGCCGAGTGCATCAACTGCGATGTGAGCCTCACCTTTCACAAGGGCCACAACTGCCTCAAATGCCACTACTGCGGCTACCAGTCGCCCCTGCCCCAATCCTGCCCCGCCTGTGGCGGCCGCAAGCTCACGCTGCAGGGCTTCGGCACCGAGAAAATCGAAGACGAACTCGCCATCTATCTTCCCGATGCCCGTATTGGGCGTATGGACCTCGACACCGTGCGCTCGCGCAACGCCCATGCCCAGCTCATCAACGATTTTGAAGAGCACCGGCTGGATATCCTCGTGGGCACGCAGATGGTGACCAAAGGCCTCGACTTTGAAAACGTGGGCGTGGTTGGGGTGCTCAGTGCCGACCAGTTGCTGCAATTCCCCGACTTCAGGGCCTCCGAGCGCGCCCTCCAGTTGATGATGCAGGTGAGTGGGCGCGCGGGGCGAAAACACAAACAAGGCAAAGTGGTCATCCAGGCCTTCAATACCACTCTGCCTGTTTTGCAGGAAGTGATTACCAACAACTTTGTATCCTTTTACGAGCGCGAACTGCGCGAGCGTTACGACTTTCAGTATCCGCCCTTTACACGCCTCATCCGGCTCACCCTCAAGCACAAAAAACCGGAAGTGGTCAACCAGGGCGCTACCGTCATGTCGCAAACACTCAAACAACGCTTGGGCGAGTGGGTAATAGGGCCGGCGGTGCCCTACGTGGCGCGTGTGCGAGAGTATTTTTTGATAGATATGCTCATCAAATTGCCACGTAATGCGCAAAAAATCAATTATGCCAAAGAAAGCGTATTAGAGGCCATGCACCTGATGCAACAACAGAAAGGATTATCGGGCGTGCGCGTCAATATCGACGTCGATCCCTACTGATAAATAACCTGTACATGTAAAAAACGACCGTTGCAAAATTGAGAGCCGCCGCGCTTAAATTTAATTTCTCAAAATGAGCATTTTACATTAGCTTTGCTCGGATGCTATCGGCACAGTAAATTGAGATTCTCTTTATAAAATAACTAAACCTGATCTCACGTGATTAAAGCCATTATCATAGAGGACGAAATAAATGGGCTCAACAACCTGAAAAACCTGTTGGCAGAACACTGCGAAGAAATCGAAATTATCGGCACTGCCGGCTCTGTGGAAGAAGGCGTTGACCTTCTGGTCGATCAGGCTGTCAAACCCGATGTCGCTTTTCTCGACATTAACCTGCCCGATGGCCAGGTATTCCAACTGCTCAACCAGATCCGCCCCATTGATTTCGATATCATCTTTGTGACGGCTTACGAAGACTTCGCCGTCAAAGCCTGCCAATACAGCTCTATCGGCTTTATCTTAAAACCCATCGACCCCGACGCATTGATAGAGGCCGTGGCGCGTATACGCCCGCGTCGCGACAGCCAAACCGAGAAGCGTCTCGACGTCTTCAACGCCTACTACAACAACCCCAACGCCTTCACCAAGATGAGTATCTCCGCCCTCGACGGCATCTACTTTGTCAATATCAAAGACATCGTGCGCTTCGAGGCGGAAGACAACTATACCCATATCTACCTCACCAGCGGCGACAGAATTACCGCCTCCAAAACCATCAAATCGTATGAAGACCTGCTAGCGCCTTTCAACTTCTATCGCGTGCACAAACGCCACGTGATCAACCTCAACTACATGAGGAAGTTTGTCAAAGGCGACGGTGGTTATCTCATTATGGACGACGGCATTAAGATAGAAGTATCGCGCCGCCGACGCCCCGCTTTTATGGTGTTTATGGAGCAAATGCGACAGATGCAGGAGGGGTGGTAACCCCATCCCGGTAGTCAAAGACAACCCCCGTTTTCCTGACCGATGTCCCTCCCTTCCACGGACAGTACAGGGCGGTTTGCTTGTTATGCGAATTAAAAATATGTGACTCAGGCGCTAACCCGCTTGGGATAAATTCGTACCTTTACACTTAGATTGAGTGAGTTCTTGTTGGTTCATTCCCAAAATCCGTTAGCTATGGGAAAATCCAAAAAAAGCCTTGAAGATCTTAAAAACGATCTCAAAACCCTCAAGGATAAAGATATGGATAAGATCATTGGGGGTAAAAAAGGCAAAAAAGATGACAAGAAGGGAGGTAGCGGCTGTGGTGGCATTGTGCCGCAGTAGCAGCCCAAGAGTTTTTTATAAATTCCCCCCCGCAAAAGAGGCCGCCTCAGCAGATCGCTGAGGCGGCCTCTTTGTTTGGGCAACCGATATGGCTATCGCAGCACGGGAAAGAGGGAGAGAGTGTGGGAGAGAGGGAGAGAGGGAGCATTGAAAATTCACCCCCTCTCTCCCTCTCACACTCCCACCCTCAATCACTGACGACCACTCGCCTCGTCGCGGGCTTCCACCCGTCGGCCAGCACGTGCACCAGGTAAATGCCCGGCGCCATGGCAGATAAATCAAGCGTCTCTATTGTATTTTCAACCTTGTGGATGTCCCTTGCCAGTACTAGTTGGCCGGTACTGTTAAATACGCGGATACTGACCTGGCCGTCGACCACGCCGTCCCATTTCAACTGCACCTGTCCATTGGCGGGGTTGGGAAACGCGACAAACGCGGGTAATTCAGGGAAGTCGGCGGGCAGGCCGGAAACAGGATTAAGCGACAACTCCCACAAGATCAGTCGCCCGCTGTTGCCGTCGGCGGCATAAGTCAGGTTGTCAATAAATGTAGCGCCGGAGGCGGAAGTACTGTGGGTAAGGTTAAAAACTACGCCTTCATCCAACGATGATTCGGTGAGTTCATAGCGGTAGGCGTAAAACTGGGCGGCGCCCCAGGGCAGGTTGCTCACGACGAGTTGCACCGTATTTTCGGCGGCAAGGGGTTTGTCAGCCGGCAGGGCGATTACAATGCGATCCTGGCTGTCGTTGATTCCCGCCAAAGCCGCATGGCCCGCGTCGGTTGAAACCTGCAATCGATGAGGCGTATCGTTGAATTTGTTCATATTATACACCACATAGGCCGAAGGTTTGGGGCGGAGGGGGTCTACCTGAAACATGCCCAGGCTTTCAAAACTGTCGTTGCTGCCGTCGTCGTCAAATAAAACAGCCTGGTGGGCCATGGTTACCCGGCGGTCGAGCATGTCGATCCAGGCTTTTGCACGCGCCAGGCCGTAGTCCAGGTCGCCCCAGAGGCCATAGTCGGGGTCGAGGGCGTTGGCGTCGAGACGGCCCCATTCGGCGTTGACGAGGGTAGCGCCGGGTTTGTAGTTGAGCCTCCACTGGTCGGCAATGGCTACCCGCTCGCCGTCGTACCCGCCGCCCTGGTCGCTGTAGGGATGGAAAGAGATAAAATCCATGCGGGTGTTATTCAACTGGATGCGCTGAAAAAAGTCGATGGGAAAGGTATTGAACAATACCCCAAAGGCAAAGCTGCACCCGCCAAACTGGATATTCGGACTTAGCGCCGGGTCGGCGTTTATCTGGTCAGCAAGGGCGGCGTAGGCTTCGTACAACTGCTGGGCGGTGCCGCTCCAGAAAAACAGCGAATACTGGTCGGGTTCGTTCCAGAATTCAAAATACCTGGTACCGAATTGCTCGTAGCAGTGTTTGATCAATTTATAAAAAACACGCCCAAAAACGGCATTATCGGCAGGCGGAGCGTTGCGGATGCTATTGTTGAAAGCCAGATAGTGAATAAAAGGGTTGGGCGGTGTGGGAGTCGTATCGCTGCTGAGGGTAAACGGCATGTAGTCGAGCGATAAAAACGGCTCGGCGCCTATGCCGTAAACGGTTTGCAGCAATGAATCGAGGTAGTCGAAGCGGTAGTTTGAGTCGTCTTCCGCTTCGGCCATGCTGTTGCCGCCCCGGTAGAATTCGCAGGGCAATTGCCGCAAGATGCTCGTATTGGTTGAATAATAATTGGTATCCGGCGGCGAATCGGCTCTGCCAATGGATACCCTGATAAACCGGGGCCGCAATTGCTGCATGGCCGGCACAAACGCCGGGTCATTGATAATCGACTGGTGCGGCCCTTCGTAAAATGGATTACCCCCCTGCCCATACAATAAGTGCATTTCGTAGTGGTCGCCCCACAATGGCGCTATGCTACCGGTTGATGCGCCCGCGTTTACCTGCACTTGTATGGAGGTCTGCGCCCCCGTGTATTGGATACTGCACAATAACACGGTACCCAATAATAATAATTGAATGCTCAAATTCATGCCTGATCATTGATTTTTGATGCTGGATGTGTGATTGAAATTAATATTCAATCATCAACCATCCAACATCAAAAATCAAAAATCCAACATCAACCCCCGACGACCACCCGTCTCGCCGCCGGCCTGCCCCCTTCGGCCTGTGCCTGCACCAGGTAAATGCCCGGCGCCAGGGCCGATAAATCCAGCATTTCTGTAGCGGTGGTCGATACCTCGCGTTGCAACACCTGTTGGCCCATGCTGTTGAAAATCCGGATCGTCGCCTGCTTGTCTATCATCCCGGTCCACTTCAACTGCACCTGGCCGTTGGTGGGGTTGGGGAAGATGTCGAAAGAAAGCTCTTCGGAGGAAGATTCGGGGAGTTGAGGCGTTGAGGTATTGTCAGGTACTGCCAGCGCGGCATTGCCGATTACGCTTACGTTGTCGAACTGGGCGGCGGTGACGGTATTCACGTTGATACTTTCGGTGAAAATACCCACCAATACGCAGTTGGGCATTGTTACGCTCGACGTACCCCGCAGATTCCACAGCACGCCGTCAAACGAGGTGAAAAATGTGAAAATATTGCCGTTTCTGGTGATGCGCAGCCATTGGGGGCCTTGCGGAACCGGGTATTGTTGTGTATTGGTGGGACCGTTGGTCGCATTGCGCACATCGCGGTGGACCAGGGTATTGAGTTGTGTTCTCAACACAGCCTTTTTGGCGCCGGGCGACAGGCTTTCGCGCATGAACAAGCCGGCAAAACCGCCTGTAGCGCTCAGGTTTGCCACGCGCGCCGTAATTGAACCGTTGCCGCAGAGCGTGCGGTAGACGGCACTGTGGGCGTCCTGTGTGGGCGTGCTGAAGCCGTTGGCTGTCAGGTTAAAGACGTTATTGCCGGCGCAGCCTCCCGCAGTTCCCGTTCCGGTATACGACCCGACAACCCCGTGCTGCCAGGGCGCGGGCAAACCGGTATTTTCCGCTACCGTGACTTGCGCGGTACAGGTAGCCGGGTTGCCGCATTCGTCTACCACAGTAACAACTACAGGAATCGTAGTTCCCACTTGCGCGCAACTCACGCCGGCGGGCTGTATTTGTGTCACCTGGAAACTTCCGCAGTTATCGAAGCTGCCCTCGATATCGAGTACGTCGGCATTTTGTAAATAATAAATGCCATTGGAGCCCACGTAAACGGTCGAATTTCTGCACAGCGGCGTAGGCGGCGTATTGTCGGTAAAGCAGAAAGTGGCAGTGGCGCCGGCCGAGTTTTGGCAGGCGTCGACAGCCGTAAAGCTGTAGGTATAGCAAGCCGTACTGCCGCAGCCGTTGGTGGAGCTGATCAATTGCGGCGTTTGCCAGTTTACCCCCGAGCAATTGTCGACGGCGATGGCGCCGCCACGGTTGGCCAGCCATAAGTTGAGGGCGGTGTGGTTGCCGCAGGCCGCCGATGAGTTGGACGGCGCCGTGTTAAATGCAGGCGCTATCTGATCAACTACGTTGATGGTTTGCATGGCCGAAACGCTGTTGCCGTTGCCGTCGTTGACGGTCCAGGTACGGGTGATGACCAGTGCTCCAGCGCAGTTGCCGCTTGCTATCTCGTCGGTATAACCCGGCGTAAGGTTGGTTCCGCAGTTGTCGCTTACGGTAGGGTAACCCGTTATAGAGGGGGCTGCGTCGTAGCTGCAGCCGGCGCCGCGGTATACGGTGGCGGTAGCAGGCGGTGTAATGCCGGGCATAATTTGGTCTGCTACGGTAACCGTGGCGGTGCAAGTGGCGGTATTGGCGTAGCCGTCTACCACGGTAAGGGTAACGGTGTTGTTGCTGCCGATATTTGCACAGGCAAACGTATTCGGGCTAACCGACAGGGGTGTCACGGTACCGCAGTTGTCGCTGCCGTTGAGGAATACATCGCCGGGCAGCAAGGTAGCCTGCCCCATGCTATTGAGGTATACCGTGGCGGGTTTGCAGTTGACGGTAGGCGGCACGTTTTCTGCTACGATGACGGTTGCGTTGCATTGCGCCATCTGTTCGTTGGCGTCTTCGGCAGTGACTACTACCTGGTGGGGGCCGAGGTCATCGCAGTCGAATGTAAGGCTGGGCAGACCGTTGACCAGGTAGGTAAACGGACCACAGCCGTCGGCTTCCGCCAGTTCGACGGCATTAACCGTTACCATGTTGGTAGTAGGATTGAGCAAAGCCGTGATTTCATCGCAAGAAATGCCCGGCGCCTCCGTGCACAGGCGGCACAGCGACAAGCTATTTACATACGCATTGCGCTCGGCGCTAAAGCCGGCATTGGCGTTGAAAAAGCGGATACGCGCAGGAACCTGGTTGCCGCCGCCGCTCATCAGCGGGCCGCTGAAGACCTGGCTAAAGTTGTCGCTGAGACGGGTTATGTATAATTCGTAAGTCGTATTATTTATTAAAATAAAACTAACAGCCAATCCCTCATCGGTAAAACCTATGGCCGTGGTTTGGGCGCCGCTGCCGTCGTTTACAAAATAATTGGGGTTGCCGCCTGCAAAATAAAACTCCAGCAAGTTCTGACCTGTAGCGTTTTGCAGGCCGAAGCCTACCGTGCCGCCGTTTTCGATCCAGCCGTTGTCGATGCGGAAGTTCAGCAGGTCGCCCGATGCCATAGGCTGTGCAAAAGGTCTCACCGCATTTGATACATTGCCCGAATTGGCATACAACCCCCAGGCTTCGCCGCCTGTATCAATATCGCCGTCGCTGTTAGAGTCGCCGTCGCCGTTTTGGGTGGAGGTGTATACAAAGTGCCCCGCATTGGGCCCGGAGGTGCTGAGTTGCCAGGGAGCGAAGCCCGAACCCGAGTTATCGCCGCTGGTCCAACCGTCGTTGTATACGCCGGCTGCCGCTGCATCGCTCTGGCACTGGCCTTCGTCGGCACAGCCGGCCGGGGCGGTAAACAGGGCTTCGGCATAATACGCGCAATCGGGATCTGCACTGTATGAAACCGACACATTTACAGGGTTGCCGTCGGCATTAAGCCCTGCGAGGATAATCGTTTGCGGACTACCTGTGATAGGATAGTACTGCCCGTTGACTACCAAAAATCCGCTGGGGTTGTCGATGGTATAGGTTACCGTCAGCGCTTGCGTATACGAATTGGTTTGCGCCACACAACCCGTCTGGGCGCCTGTGCTAACCGAAATAATATCGCAGGGCGGGCAAGGGTCGGGGGCGGTAAACAGGGCTTCCGCAAAGTAGGCGCAGTTTTCGGCATCGCTAAAAGCCGCGCTTACATTGACGGGTTCTCCGTCGGCTACCAGTCCGGCGACTTCTACCGTTTGCGGGCTTCCCAATACAGCAAACTGGATACCGTTTACAATCAACGAACCTCCGGTGGGCGGATTTTCGTAGGTCACCGTGATCTGTTGGCTATATGTATCATTTTGGCAGGCCGACTGTGCGCCGGCGCTAACAGAAAGGATATCGCAGGGCAGGCAGGAAGGCGGTGCAGTGAATAACTCTTCTTCCGTATATGTACAGGTGGGCACTGCTGAGAAAAAAGCGGTCACGTCCACGGGCTGGCCATTTGAATTCAACCCGGTGAGCGTCACCGTTTGCGGGCTCGTACCGATGGCGAAATACTGGCCGTTGACCGCCAGTTGGCCAACCGGGGGCGGATTGAGGAAGGTAACTGTTACTTGTTGGGAATAATAATTGGTTTCTTCGTCGCATTCGCCCTGTGTGCCGGCAGTAATACCGGTTATAGAGCAGGGATCGACAGGAACGCAAACTTCCATACTGTTGAAATAGGCATTGCGCGGGCTGTCGAAGCCGGCGTTGGCATTAAACAGGCGCACCTGGGCGATGGGTTGGCCGCCGCCGGGGTTCATCAGGGTACCGTTGTGGGTATAGCTGCCGCCTGTGAGGCGCGTCACTACGAGTTCGTAGGTCGTGGCAGTAAGCAGCGTAAATTCAATATTCAGGCCTTCATCGGTGAAGCCGAGGCCGGTATCGGTTTCGCCGGCGTTGTCATTGACTTTGTAGTTGGCCTGGCCGGCGCGGAAATAAAACTCCATGCGGTTGTTGCCCAAGGCGTCGCGCAAGCCGAAGCCAACAGTGCCGCCGGATTCTATCCAACCATTATCCATGTCTATTGCGAAAGTAGAACCCGGTGTAAGGGGCGTATCAAAGGGGCGCACGGCGTTGGAAACGTTGCCCGAATTGGCGTACATGCCCCAGGCTCTGCCACCGGTATCAATATCGTTATCTCCGTTGTTGTTGCCATCGCCATTCGACGTGGAGGTAAACACAAAATATCCGGTATTGGGGCCAGAATTACTGAGTGTCCATGCTCCAAAGCCGTCGCCGTCGTCATCGCCGCTAGTCCAGCCGTTGTCATACACGGCAGCAGAAGCAATGCTCGTTCCGCAATCGAAAAAAGTGATGCAGGAAGGCGGTGCGGTAAATACGCCGGTGGCAGAGAATGCGCAGCCGGGGTCAGCCGAAAAATTAGCATTGACATCCACAGGTGCGCCGTCGGCCGGCAGTCCGTTTAATGTGATGGTTTGCGGGTTGCCCGTGATGGGGTAATTAATGCCATTTACCACCAATTGTCCCGAAAGGGGTTGGTTGACATAGTATACAATGACTTGTTGTGAAAAGGTATTTGTTTCCGGGATGCAATCGCCAGCCTCGCCGGCAGAAATTGCATAGATAGAGCAGCCGTCGGTATCAAAGCCGAGTAGCAGCGAGATGCCGTTGCAGTCGAAGGCGCCGGCGGCATTGGTCGTAGCGCTTACGCTGCCGCTGCGGTTGGGCGATTGGGGCCTGTCGGGCAGGAATGCAAATGCTTGTCCTGCGGGCGCGTATTCGAGCGAGCCCACTTCTTTTTCCGTACCCAGGCTGGCATCGTATACAAAAATGCGGAACACCTCATTGTCGGCCATGCCGTTGGTAGCGGGTGCGCCGAGCACTTCAATGATCATGTCGTGCTGGCCGTCCCATGCAAACCCCTGGCCGATGCGGCCGATGCCTACAACTTCTCCGGCGAGGTTCTTCACGGCGATCTGGTCGCCGTTCTGAATAGGGTCGCCGTTTACGAGGAAGTTGGCGGCATCGGCTACGCGAAGGGCAATAAAATGCGGGCAGCCGCCGGGCGTAGCATCCATCTGAAAATGACTTGCGCCGGCGTCTGGGGGTGTGGGGTAGAGGCCCGTGGGCGCGTACCAGCTGTAATCACGCGGCTTGGCCTTAATAAGGGCTTTTGTCGTACTGGCCGCATAGCTGGATTCAAACATAAATCCGTCCGAATAATCTTTGATGTATTTATTGCTAAAAGGCGTGTTTACTTCCACTCCGTTGGTTTTGGAAGGGTGGTCGTTGAGGCCGAGCACCATACCGTCGGAGGCGCCGTTGGTGAGGCCGTTGCGGCGCATGGCAAACATATTGCCGCCGTGGTTGTCGCCGTCAAAAGGCGCCGAGGTAGACCATGAGCCGTTCATTTGCTGGATATGGTTGGAAGTTCCTGTGGCGGTGGCTTGGCGCAAAGCCATTTGCCATTTAATGTGCTTTGACAGGCCGTACCAGTACCAGTCTTTCCAAAATACCATGGGGCGGCCTTCGGCGGCCATCAGGAAGGGGTAACCCATGTCTTCTTTGTCAGAAAAAATGGGGTTGTGATCGTTTTCGGTGTGGAGTTCAAGACAAGCTCCGCCGTAGGGGATGTCGCAGCCGTCGCTGTCGCCGATATAGCCGGTGCGGTCGGTATCGTGCGAGTCGAGCCAGGTGACCACGTCGAAGCCGCTGAAATTGGCGCCCCATACGAGGCCGGCGCCGCCGAGTATCTGGTAGAGGTCGGAAGAGCCGCTTCCGTTATTGAGAACGCTCTGCAAGGCGCCGCGAAGCGGAAAGTCGTACAGCGACATATTGGCCTGTTTGGTACCCGAATTACCCGAGCTTTCCACCGCATTGTGATAATAAGAAAGCGGGCCGTAATTGTAGTCAAAAAACTCGCCGAGGGTATAGGGCTGGTTAGGGGTTTTGGTTTCCACGATAAACTTGGCGAGATAATCGGGTTCGATATGTTTGACCGCGTCGAGGCGGATTTCGTCGAAACCCACTTCGTTCATCAGCCAGCGGCCCCACATGATCAGCGAGTCGCCCATGGTGCCGATCTGTGTGATGCCAGGCGCACCGAAGAACCAGGAGCCCGCCGAACCATTGGTATTGGTAGGCGGAAAGGCGTCGCCTTCGTTAAAATAACAAATATCTTCAAAAAAGAGGGGGTTGTGATAATCGGGGTTTTGGTCGGGATGGTAGAAATTGGGGTGAAAGTGTTGTGGTCCGCCGAACATACGGCCGCTAGGCGGGGTGAATACCGTATAGCCGGTACCGCCGCCCACCTGGTAGGGCGCCTGGGCGTCGCCGCCGCCGCGGTGATTGAGCACGATGTCGGCCATTACTTTCAGGCCGTTGTTGTGCATGGCCGTTATCATAGCATTGAGCTGGGCGCGGCTGCCGTGGCGGGTGCGCGTGGCGCCTTTGCTGTTAAATTCACCCAGGTCGAAATAATCGTAGGGGCCGTAGCCCATGTCCCAGGGGCCGGCAAAACCTTTGGTAGGCGGGGGTGTCCACACCGTTTGAAATCCCGCACCGGCCAGTTGGGGCGCCATTTGCGCCAGCGTATCCCACCAAATACCGCCGGTAGTGGTATTGGTCACATCGCCGGGGTGGGTATTCCAATAAAAGCCCTGCATGATGACGTCCTGGCTTTTGAGCGGAGCACACCATAATAAAGTGAGAATCACACCGGCCAAAAGCCTCATTTGGGGGCTTATGCCTGGTTGTGTAGCTTGTAATACCTTCCAGTTCATAACTTAAGTTGTGTTTCTTGATGTAATGTATGTGTGATAGGAGCGTGCTTGTAAGCAAGTCGCATGTAATGCAAAATGAAACCGTACCAATTAAGACTTATTTGCCTCTCTCTCTCGGGGGGAGATTCGAATTTGCCGGTGGTAGACAATTGGATGGTGAATGATTAGCCGGCAAAGCAAATTTAACACATATATTTTAATTTACAAATAAAGTAACTGTTTAGTAGGGTTTAG
>JAEUUQ010000001.1 GCA_016787505.1 Saprospiraceae bacterium
TATGGTGGTTATAGCTCAGCAGGTTAGAGCATCGGATTGTGGTTCCGAAGGTCGTCGGTTCGAGCCCGATTAGCCACCCTGACACGAGTCATCCCCGATAAAATCGCGGGATGACTTTTTTTTTACCCTGTTTTTTGAGCCTGCACGCCACCTTTTGCGATATTCACGTTTTATCTATTCCGGTATATGCTGACTCACCACTTTCAAAAGCGCGTGCGCTATGGAGAAACCGATCAAATGGGGTATCTCTACTACGGCAATTATGCGCAATATTATGAAATCGGACGTGTGGAAATGCTGCGATCGATAGGGCTTACCTACAAGGAAATGGAGGAAGAACTGGGGATTATGATGCCGGTGACCTCCCTGCAAATGCGATTTATACGCCCCGCGCGTTATGATGAACTGCTAACTATTCGCACCACACTCAAGCAATTACCCGACCGATTTATTACCTTTCACGTGGAAATTTTGAATGAAAACGGAAAACTCGTCAACGGCGGCAGCGTACGGCTTTGCTTTGTAACCGTAAAAACGCAGCAAACCATCTCCGCACCCGCTTATTTGCTCGATAAACTCAAGCCGTATTTTGAAGTACAAGCTTAAAATACCCGACGTAAAAGAACTCCAGCAAAACGTTAATCGGCATCCGCTGGTGATAAAAACGCTGGATTGGACCAAACACCGCTCCCTGCCTGGGTTTTATGGGGTTCCTATTTACAATGTTATCGTTTTTGTAATCAACGAAATGCGGCGGCTCGACCTGGAAATGCGAGCAAATTCGATTGCATTCAGCTTTTTTATGTCGCTTTTTCCATCCTTGCTCACTTTATTTACGCTGCTCCCTTTTTTACAACAATACCTGTTGCAATATTTGCCGGAAGGCGAGAATTTCAACCTCATTTTACAAACCGAAATACAAAAGCTAATGCCTGGGGAAGCGGGTAATACGCTTTATGAGTTTATTTCAGATATTACCACTAACCCTCGAGTAGGCCTGCTATCGTTCGGCTTCATATTGGCCATCTATTTTTCGTCAAACGGCATGCTGGCCATGATGCAGAGTTTTGAAAAATCATACAAAACTACCTTTCGCCAGCGAGGCATGATCAAAAAACGGATTGTGGCTATCTTTCTTACAGGCTTACTAGGCGCTTTGCTCATCGCATCTATTGTATTGATCATATTGGGTAGCTTTTTGATCAACTTGCTCTCCGAATATATAGCTATGGCAGGTTTGAGCACCCGGGCCATTGATTTGTTGCGCTGGGTGGCTATAATTTTGCTATTTTATCTGGGCATCGCTGTTATTTATCGCTATGGCGCGGCCACCCACAAGCGTATTGCATTATTGTCGCCAGGCGCTACATTGGCCACCACCCTCTCTATTTTGTCATCGGTAGCTTTTTCATTTTATATCGACGAATTGGGGCGATTTGATACCTACGCCCAATTTTACGGCTCCATCGCCACTATAATCATTGTTATGCTCTGGATGCAACTCAACTCGCTGATCCTGCTTATCGGCTTTGAACTCAACGCCAGCATAGCTATCAATAGAGATATCAGAATTCACGAAGAGGAGGCAAAGTCGCCAACCTGACGAAAATCGGGGAAATACCTTAAAAATGAACGAGTCAAAGACTTTGCCCGGCCGATTAACGTTAGACTTTCAAATTTGTACCGCTTATGTTTTTGTTTACTCGCCAAAATTCGGTTCGGGTAGTAGCTATTGCCTTCGCCATGTGCACTACTGCTGCCCTGTGGGCGCAGAAATACAGCAACGAATTCCTCTCGATAGGCGTTGGCGCTCAGGCCCAAGGGCTGGGTAACGCCGTGATAGCCGGCGTAAACAACGTCACAGCCGGCGCCTGGAATCCCGCAGGACTCGCCGCCATCGGCCCCGACCAAGGCCTCCAGATAGGCGCCATGCATGCAGAATGGTTCGGAGGGGTAGGAAAATTCGACTACCTGGGCATTACGCTGCCTCTGGCCAATAAAGAACGGCGACTTGGCATTTCGCTCATTCGCTTCGGCATCGACCAGATACCCAATACGCTTACGCTGTACGAAGACGACGGCACGATCAACTACGATAACCTGAGCACCTTTTCATCAGCCGATTATGCCATGTTGCTGAGTTATGCGCAAAAGTTGAAATCGGCAAAAGGCGACCTGCGACTGGGCGGGAATGTCAAGGTGGTGCACAGGCGCATCGGTCCCTTTGCCACCGCCTGGGGTTTCGGCCTCGACCTGGGGCTTCAATATGCTGTTAATCGCTGGCAATTCGGCGTACTGGCCAAAGATATCAGCACTACTTTTAATGCCTGGGCGTTTAATTTTACAGAAGAAGAAAAAGAAGCCCTGGCCATCACCAACAACGAAATCCCTATCAGTAGCGTGGAAATCACCAAACCACAGCTTATTCTGGGGGCAGGTTATCAATTTCAGTTTAATAAAATCGGATTGCGACCCGAACTGGATTTCATCGTAACTACCGATGGTCAGCGAAATACACTCGTATCAGCCAGTCCTTTCAGCATCGACCCCGCTTTAGGCCTGGAAGCCGACTTCAAGCGGTTTTTGTTCCTGAGGCTGGGCGTCAACCAATTTCAGCGCGAGACCGATTTTGACGGAAAAGAAAATACTACCGCGCGCCCAAGTCTGGGACTGGGCTTCCGGATCAGCAGCCTGCAAGTTGATTATGCGTACACCGACTTAGGAGATCAACAAAACCGGTATTCGCACGTGGTATCTCTGATGCTCGATATCAAACCTAAGCGTCAGTAATTCGAGGCCAGATATTGGGTGAGTACTTCTCTGATACTGCGGTACATATCGCGTTTTTCCGCTAAAAAAGCGGGTAAATCAACCCAGACGGCTTGCTCGATATCTTCTTCCGCTTGAGGAATGAGCTTGTCATTACTGGTCCTCATAACATACCAGAAGGTCTCTTTTAAAATGCGCTTTTCTCTTTTTTCTCTGTAGGTATGGTAAGTTGTGCCGAGCGACTGCTGGAGTTGTACATCTACCAGGCCCGTTTCTTCCTTTACTTCCCGCACGGCAGCTTCTTCCATCGTTTCGCCTTCGTCGACTTTGCCTTTTGGCAAATCCCAGCTATTGCGGCGGTAAATCAGGAGAGCCTGACCGGAAGTGTTAAAGACCAGTCCGCCGGCAGCGGGGATATACGTATAGAGGGTCAGAAAATCGGCCCAAAGTTTTGCTATATCGTCATCGTAGACAACGATGCAATCAAAGCGCCGGGATTTTTCGAGCAAATCGGCGTAATTGAGCAAATACTTGGGTTTGCCGGGATAACGGGCTACCATCACAGCGGGTGAAGGAGCGGGTAAATGTGCCAGCTCTCCGGTCGTACACAGATAAAGGGGCGTGTCGTTAATATATACTTTGTACATTTGCAGGGTCTATGAAAAACGTACACAAAATGGATCAAACAATAGCCCTAAGCGTAGCGCAACAATTGCTGCAAATTAAGGCAATAAAATTGAGTCCCCAAAACCCATTTACCTGGGCATCGGGGATGCGATCGCCCATCTACTGCGACAACAGGATAGCACTCTCCCACCCTGCTGTTCGAAACCTGCTCATTAAGGGATTTCAAGAGGCATCCGGGGCTTTTGGGCCGGTTGACGTCATTGCCGGGGTTGCCACTGCAGGTATACCCCACGGCGCCATATTAGCCGACAAGCTGGGATTGCCGTTCGTATATGTGCGGGAGAAAGCAAAATCGCACGGCCGCCAAAACCAGATCGAAGGCGAATTAAGTCCCGGAGCCCGAGTATTAGTTATAGAAGATCTTATTTCTACGGGCGGTAGCAGCCTTAAAGCGGTTGAAGCGCTGCGGGAAGCAGGCGCGGTGGTAGCCGGCGTACTTGCCGTATTCACCTACGGACTACCTGCCTCTGCACAAGCCTTTAGCGAAGCACAGTGCCCATATCTGGCATTAAGCGATTTTGAAACCCTGCTAAAGGCCGCCATTGAGGCTCATTATCTCAACGCCGAATCGTTGGATACGCTCAGTGCCTGGAGTAAAAGCCCACAGGCATGGAGTGAAAATTGGCTCGCTGCATACGAAGCCAAATAAATTATTATCTTTGGCCGAATAATCTAACACATACAAACGCTGTATATGTCGGTGATTACACCCAAGTCAGAAGAATTTCTGCGCAGCTATATCAACAATGCTTCTCCGACAGGTTTTGAATCCGCTGGTCAGCAGCTTTGGCTCGACTATATAAAGCCATTTATCACTAATTGGCACATTGACAATTATGGCACTGTTTACGGGGTTATCAACCCGGGCCATGATTATAAAGTCGTCATTGAAGGGCATGCGGACGAGATTTCCTGGTTTGTTCATTATATTTCTGAAGACGGGTTTATCAATGTGATTCGCAACGGAGGCTCCGATCACTTGATTGCGCCTTCCAAACGAGTCAATATCCATACCAAAAACGGCCTTGTCAAAGGCGTTTTCGGCTGGCCCGCGATACACACCCGCCATGGCGACGACGCCAACCTGACGCCCAAACTCGAAAATATTTTTATCGACGTGGGCGCCAAAGACAAAGAAGAAGTGATGAAGATGGGTATCCATGTGGGCTGCGTCATTACCTATGAAGACGAGATGATCGTCCTCAACGACAGATACTACGTGGGAAGGGCCCTCGACAACCGTATCGGCGGTTTTTGTATTGCTGAGGTGGCGCGTCTTATCCACGAAAACAAAGTACAACTGCCATACACCCTATACGTAGTCAATTCGGTTCAGGAAGAAGTGGGGCTGCGGGGCGCCGAGATGATCGCCCAGACTATTAAGCCTAACGTCGCTATCGTAACCGACGTAACGCACGACACCCACACTCCGCTGGTTAGCTCTAAAAAACACGGCGATGTAAAAAGCGGGGCGGGTCCTTCTGTGACTTATGCGCCCGCTGTTCACAATAAGTTACTGTCGCTTATCATTTCAACTGCCGAAGAAAAAGGCATTCCCGTGCAGCGCGAAGCGGCTTCGAGGCGTACCGGCACCGATACCGATGCGTTTGCGTATTCAAACGGCGGCGTGCCTTCTGCGCTTATTTCTCTTCCGCTCCGGTATATGCATACCACCGTAGAGATGGCGCAC
This sequence comes from Saprospiraceae bacterium, assembly GCA_016787505.1. Lineage (GTDB taxonomy): Bacteria > Bacteroidota > Bacteroidia > Chitinophagales > Saprospiraceae > JABWBR01. Next base: position 5,147 of record JAEUUQ010000001.1, read on the forward strand.
AAAGACGACGTAAATAACGTGATCAAACTGATTTACGAAACGCTATTAAAAATAGAAAACAGCCATAATTTCAAGTATTTCTAATGCGCCTGCTCAAGTCAATGCTGGATGCGCTTTTGTATGGCAATATCCTCATTGCATTGGGCGCTGCTTCCTTGTCGGGACAAACGCAATGGCTGCTCACCGGACGCTGGCACTGGAGTCCCTACCTGGGTTTTCTGTTTTTCTCCACGCTCGGGCTTTATACTACTCATCGGCTGATCGGGCTGTCTAAATCTGCAAAAACCGGCTTTCATCACAATAGATGGACAACCATTCAGCGGTTTAAACCCATTTTGTACGTAGAGTTGGTACTTTCCGCTATTGCAGCCTGCTATTTTTTTATAAAAATAATCGACCTGTGGATTTGGTTACTCGCGCCATGCGCGTTGGCTGCCGCATACGTACTACCGGTACTAAGTGGCTCCCGCAGGCTTCGCGACGTACATTTTGTAAAAATTTTTGCGCTCACCGCAGTCTGGGTTTACTTAACAGTGGTCCTGCCTGCAGCGGAACTACACCTCACCGTTAGCCTCCCCATGCTGATTATGTGCATCGAGCGGTTGTGCTTCATCTTTGCCATTGCCCTTACATTCGATCTTCGCGATATTGATTCAGATAGATCGGCGGGGGTGAAAACCTTGCCGGGCAGATGGGGAGTATCCAAAACGAAAGCTATAGCTGTCGGCAGCCTGGCGATAATGCCCCTAGCTTCATTTTTTAATTGGAGGGCTGATGCATACAGCTTATATTCGCTAATAGCATTGATGCTTTCGGCATGTATCAGTGCCATCCTGGTTGTAGGAGCCCGACCGGCAAAAAGCGATTATTACTTCAGCGGGCTCATAGATGGAATGTTATTATTTCAAAGTGTGTTAGTCTTGATCGTATGAATTATTGGTTAGTCAAATCAGAGCCCTTCGTATTCAGCTTTGCCGACCTGGAGCGGGAAGGGCGTACCATGTGGGAAGGCGTGCGTAACTATACGGCTCGCAACAACCTCAGAGCCATGCGCAACGGCGATCTGGTGTTGTTTTACCACAGCAATGAGGGGCTCGAAATAGTGGGCATTGCTACCGTAATCAAGGAAGCTTATCCCGATCCCACCGCCGAAAAAGGCGATTGGTCGGTAGTCGACCTGGCGCCGGTGAAGCGACTGCAAAATACCGTACCGCTATCGGTTATCAAAGCCACGCCCGCTCTACAAGAAATTGGCCTGGTACGACAGGGCAGGCTGTCGGTGATGCCCCTGCGACCCAAAGAATTTCAAGCTATTCTGCAAATGGCAGATACTTCAATTTGATCTTAAATTATTTTTATATGAAAACCCTCTCCTATCTTACCGGACTGTGCGCCGTGCTGCTGATAGCCGCCACAGGCGCTTTTGCACAAGAAGACAAAAGCATATACAACGACGACCCCATGCAGACTATTCCGCTGGGCACAAAAGAAGCGGAATACTACTACCGCTATGCCAAAGGCGGTAAAGTGGATCAGGCGAGAATAGAACCTCCTTTCTGGTGGGTGGGCATGCACCACCCTACCGTGGAATTGATTATTTACGATCAGGATATTAAAAATGCAAGCGTAAGCGTCAATTATCCCGGCGTAAAAGTGAACAAGGTTAGTCAGGAGCAAAATCCCAACTACCTGTTTGTAGAACTGACCATAGGCCCTGGCGTAGCTGCGGGTAAATTTCCCATCGTACTTACCTCAAACGGCAAAAGCAAAAGCTACGAATACGAATTGCGCAACCGGAATACCAGCGCCGGCAGGGCGCAGGGTCTCACAAGCGCTGATTTCATCTATACGCTAATGCCTGACCGCTTTGCCAACGGCGACCCGGGCAATGACAGCTACGCCGATATGAATGCCGCCGGCACCCACCGTGGTAAGATATTTTTCCGCCACGGCGGCGATATTCTGGGTATCATGGAGCGGCTCGACTACCTGCAAGAACTGGGTGTGACTGCTATCTGGCCGACTCCTGTTCTTGAAAATGACCAACCCTACGCCTCCTATCACGGTTATGCAGTTACCGATCATTATCAAATAGATAAACGATTCGGCAGCAACGAATTATACCTGCAATTTGTAGAAAAATGCCACGCCAGAGGCGTGAAGGTCGTCATGGATATCATCCACAACCACGTAGGCGACCAGCATTGGTTTATCCGGGATTTGCCTTCGGAAGACTGGATACACCAGTTTCCTGAATTTACCCGCAGCATCTACCGCGAGCCGGTATGGATGGATCCTTACGGCTCCGAAACGGATAAAAACGCCACTGCCAACGGCTGGTTTGACCGCCACATGCCCGACCTCAACCAGAAAAACCCCCACCTGGCTAATTTTTTAATCCAAAACAATATTTGGTGGATTGAATACAGCGGTCACGACGCTTACCGCATCGACACGTATTACTATCCCGACCAGGAATTTCTTTCTAAATGGTGTAAGCGAATTAAAGACGAATACCCCAATTTTCATCTTTTTGGTGAGACCTGGGTGCACGGCCCCGCCATACAGGCATTTTTTACCCAAAACAACCACCTGGTAGAAGGTTTTAATTCCAATTTGCCGGGAGTTACCGATTTTCAGATCCATTATGCTATCACGGAAGCGATTTCAGGAAAACAGGGATGGACCGACGGGGTGAACAAATTGTACTATACCCTGGCCCAGGATTTCCTTTATGAAGACCCGTACCGAAACGTCCTCTTCCTCGATAACCACGATACCAACCGCTATTTTAGCTCGCTTGGCGAAAATATGGCCAAATACAAATCGGGCATAGCGCTGATGATGACTCTGCGAGGCATTCCTTCCATTTATTATGCCACCGAAATACTCATGACCGGCCAGGGCGGCGCTTTTGGCGAGGCGGGCAGAAGGGATTTTCCCGGCGGCTGGCGAGATGATAAGACCGATAAATTCAAAGCCTCCGGGCGCAGCCAAAAAGAGCAGGAAGCCTTTGAATATGTGCGCAAATTGGCGCAATACCGCAAGCAAAACCCTGTGCTGCACCAGGGCAAACTCATGCAGTACGTACCCGATAACGGTGTGTACACCTACTTCCGCTATGACGGAAAAAAAACGGTGATGGTGGTGTTTAATTCAACCGACAAACCCGTTGAAGTAGCTACTACGCGTTTTCACGAACGCATGGACGGCTATAATTCCGCGATGGACGTGATTAGCGGCCAAACTATTGCCAACCTGGCCAAAATCCCGCTACAACCCAGTGAGACGAAGGTGTTGGAACTGAGGTAAAGACTGTAAGACTTTACGACTTTAGGACTTTACGATCAGGGAAACTTCTCGTATCTTTATACGTTCATTATAACAGTCGTACAGTCGTACAGTCGTACAGTCGTACAGTCGTACAGTCTAACTTTTCTCCACTGCATGCCCCCCGAAGCCATGCCGCAGGGCGGCCACCACCTTCCCCGAAAAAGTATCTTCCATCTGCGAGCGGTAGCGCAT
>JAEUUQ010000037.1 GCA_016787505.1 Saprospiraceae bacterium
ATCGTCCGCCGTGAAATCCGCTTGATGACCAACGGCCCTTCAAGTATCCTGAACTATAACCGCCCGGGCCATGTGTGGCTTCGCTTAGTGCGCAGCGGCTCTAATTTCACCGGTTATACTTCCGTAGACGGCTCAACCTGGTCATTTGCCTTCTCGGCAACCATCAGTATGAACGGGTGTGTTTATGCGGGCGTATTTGCTGAAAGCACCAATGTAAATGTGACCACCAATGCCAGCTTTGATAATGTCAGCATAGGCGGCGGCGTAGCTCCGTTGGCGGGATCGCCTGACGTAAATCCGGCAGAAACACACCCCCTTATCGTAGAGGAAAATCATGAATTTTCTCTACGGGTATACCCCAACCCCACCACCGGGGAGGTGAATTTGGGCCTGGAGGACTACCAGGGCCGCGCTGTGCGCATAGAGGTGTACAGCATGCTGGGGCAACTGCTAAACTTTGTAGAAATCGACGAGGTGCAAACAACGGTAACCAAACTAGACCTTTCGGCTTACCAAAACGGCGCCTACCTGATCCGCATTGCCACAGACGGCGCGCCTTCTGTAGTGAAGTGGGTAGATAAGAAATAGGAAAGAACAAACAATGTTGATCGACAGGGGCTGTACCGGTGATTCGGTACAGCCCTTTTTTTGTAATCAGGCAGCATAATAGCGCCTGTATTCCAGCTATTTATTAAATTTGAATACGACTGTCCTGAAAAATTCGATAGATTGCGCTAGCTTTTTGAGATATTATGAAGCGAAGTATTGCTTTCCTGTTGCTCATCCTGTGCGCCTCCAACCGGCAGCTATTAGCTCAGCAGCCTGGCAGCGATTTTTCTGTGGAGCGCCTCGGAACCCACGAAGGTTTGTCGCATAGATGGACAACTTGCATTCATCAGGACTTGCAGGGCTATTTCTGGCTAGGAACTTATGATGGCCTGAACCGCTACGATGGCAATGAGTTTATCATTTATCGCCCTTCTGATGATGGTAAATTTCCAGTAGAAGCCGATTTTGTTTATCAAATTGCCGAAACGGCAAAAGGCTTAATATATATCAGCACGCTGTATGGCATTCTCAGTTTTGATCCGAAGACCGGCCTGTTCGATTTATTAGTAAAAATCAACAAACTCGAAAGCGTTATTGTCGTCAACCCGGGCAGGGGAGTACCTTTTTTAGAAGCAGGCATTTCATCCTGGGGGACTGCCATTTCATCGCTTACAATTTATGATTTGCTCCCATCGGGGCAACTGGTAATGCTTTCGAAGACCTCCTCCCTCCCCAATAACTCACTTTTCCCGGTGTCCTGCAATAAACAAAATGCCTGGTTTTGGGATTACCAGGGCGCCTATCACCGTTTCGACTTAAAAACGAGTACCTGGAGCCGCTTTCCTGTGACTGGCAGCCCGGAGGCGCCCATAGACCCGTCGGGAAACCTTTGGCTTCCGGAGCATGCAACGCTACAATCGTTTATTTTACCCCAACACGCAAAATCGTTTAATTGGGAAGCTGCTTTTAATATAGAACCGGACAAAGCGGTATGGCTATATGCCAGGACCGGCAAGGGGATTTGCACCCTTCTTCGGTACGACCTGAAAGCCGGCAAGTTGGAAACCGCTATTCCGGCGCTGAATAACAGCGATTTTATAAAATATCGGAAAGTGCAGACATTTCGACCCTCTCAATTCCAGGATGCGGAGGGCACAGTCTGGTATGCCGGTTTTTTGGGGCTTTACAAAGTGCGGCGCACCGGCAAACTTTTTCAGCACTACTTATCTCAGCCGGTGCAAAGGTTTGAAGCGCCGCCTTCCGGTGTAAGCGCCAGGCGAATGATAGAAGATGCTGACGGTAATATTTATCTGCTGGATTCGGAATTCAACATTTATCAATTAAATATTGCAACCGACCCATCGCAAAAGGAAAAACAAGCTCCAAGTGGAGCAGGCAACCACCACCAGGGTATATCGTCCCGGTTTAGCCAGGCGTTCACAAACCAGGTGTACGCCATTACGGAAAGCGACGACGGCTTCCTTTGGGCTTATACGCACCAGGGATTGTTGCGTTATGACCCTGCCGGCGGGCAGTCCCGTTATTACCAAATCCAATCGCAGGAATTATTTCAGGTTCAGAACTTGTTTGATGACGGCCGTGGGAAAATTTGGTTGCCAGGTTGGAATGTACTCTACCGGCTCGACAAAAAAACGGGGGAGGTAGAACAGACGCCCGGTTGGGGCCCCGGCGCCCTCGCATATGCCGTTATGCTGCCTGAAGAAAACACCCTTTGGGGGTTCAGCAGCACGGGATTAATAAAAATCAATACACTCAACCTTCAATCTCAGCATATCAAGCTGTACGACAAACCCTGCGAACAGCGTTGCCTGGTATCTCACCGCGGCCGGCTTTGGGTTGGCACGTCGAGAGGTCTGGAGAAAATAGACCCCCAAACCTTTGCCCATACCAACTTCGACCGGTCAAAGGGCTTGCCCGGCAACTTCGTCTATTCGATGGTTGCCGACGGCGACTACCTCTGGTTGGGGACTTCCGACGGCTTGTGCCGCTTTCATGTAGAAACCGGAGACGTAAAAAACTATTTTGTTGAAGACGGGCTTTCTCACAACGAATTCAACACTTTTTCGGCGCTAAAAACCCGCAATGGCAGAATTCTTATGGGTGGGTTGAATGGCGTAAACGCTTTTTTTTCAGCAGATCTGGAAGGCAAGACCAACGCAAAATCCCGCATCCTCCTGTCGAGGTTTAGTCAGTTTGATTCGCAAAAAGACAGTCTGGTTTTTCTATCCCCTGATGATCTTTCCGGTGGGATAAAGCTGCCTCCGTCGATTTCATCGTTTAATTTTCATCTGGCACTCACCAGTTATATCGATCCTGGCAAAAACCAATACGCATGGAGAATGGACGGGCTGGATGAAGACTGGTATTACGCCGGCAACCAGCACATAGCAACCTACCACCATATTCCGCCGGGCAGCTACACCTTTCGGGCAAAAGCTGCCGACTCTTTCGGCAACTGGAGCGTTGAAGAATTGGCCCTGCGTGTCATGGTGTTACGCCCCTGGTATAGCCGTTGGTGGGCCTGGCTGCTATACGGGTTATTCGTACTTGGCGCCATTTTTTCGCTTTACCGGTTTCAGTTGAGTAAAAAAATAGAACATGCCGAGCGGCTGCGGCTTCAGGAATTAGACGCGTTCAAGACTCGCTTTTTTACAAATATCACCCACGAATTTCGCACGCCGCTGACCGTGATATTGGGAATGACCGAGCAATTGGCCGCCGACAGAGAACGATCGCCGGTAGGGGATATAAAAAGTAAATTGGGCCTGATAAAAAGGAATGGAGAAAATTTACTGCGCCTGATCAACCAAATCCTCGATCTGGCAAAACTGGAAACCCATACCCTGAGTATCAACTACGTACAAGGCGATGTGTTGCCCTACCTCCGCTATATTTCCGAAAGCCTGCATTCCGTTGCCAATGCACAGAATGTAATGCTTAGGGTAGAAAGTAGCGAAACCAAAATCATCATGGACTATGACCCCGAACGGCTACTGCAAATTGTCTATAACCTGTTGTCAAATGCAATCAAATTTACGCCTTCAGGCGGGCGGGTTATCTTGCGCTCTGCATTGGAACATGATCCACATCAACCTATGTTGAAGCTCAGCGTCACTGACAACGGCGTCGGCATCCCACCCGAAGAAATACCCCATATTTTTGACCGGTTTTACCAGGCTCAAAACCTGGAAAAAGCCAAAGCCGGCGGCACCGGCATCGGCCTGGCCCTTACCAAGGAACTGGTGACTTTGTTGGGTGGAGAAATTATGGTAGAAAGCTATGCCGGAAAAGGCACGACTTTTACAATAATCCTTCCCCTTACCCAAGCCGCATCCGCTGTGGAGTCGCAAAATTTTGCCTCGCCCTCCCTCCCCCCCTCTCCCCTTCTCCCCCTCCCCCCCTCTCCCCCTCTCCCTCCCTCCTTCCCTCAAATCCTCCTCATCGAAGACAACCCCGATGTAGTAGAATACCTGAGTCACTGTTTGGGCGAAAACTACCAGCTCGATTACGCCTACAATGGCAGCGCCGGGATTGAAAAAGCGCTTGAAAAAAGCCCCGACCTCATCCTTTCCGATGTGATGATGCCCGAAAAAAACGGCTTTGAGGTTTGTGATTTTTTGAAAAATGACGAGCGCACCAGTCATATACCCATAGTACTGCTGACGGCCAAAGCAGATGTAGAAAGCCGCATTGCCGGGCTTCGCAGGGGCGCCGACGCTTATTTGGCCAAGCCATTTCACCAGGAAGAATTGATGGTGACTTTGAAAAATCTGCTGGATTTGCGGCTGAAATTGCAGGCGAAATACCGGGAGCTGGCGCTGGAACGCACGAGCTCGCCTCCCTTGCCGCCTGCCCACGATCTGGAAAACGACTTTCTCCAAAAGTTGCGCGCTATTGTCGAAACCGACCTCTCTGATACTAGCCTTGATGTGGATGCCCTCTGCCGGAAAACAGGTATGAGCAGAACTAACCTGCACAACAAATTGAGCGCGCTGACGGGCCTGTCTACTACCATATTCGTCCGCAAAATACGCCTCCAAAAGGCAAAACAACTACTTGAAACCACAGAAATGAATATCTCGGAAATCGCCTATGCGGTAGGGTTCAACGACCCGAAGTTTTTTAGCAGGGTGTTTTCCGAAGAATTTGGCATACCGCCGAGCGAAGTTAGAAAGCGTTTGTAGTTAGTTTATTAAATAATATATAAAATATTAATAGTCAAAATATTAGTATAATTATTAAACAATATTCCACCATTTCAGAACAATACTCCACCTGGTCTGAACATCACTCCACCCATTGCGAACAATAATGGGAAGGCTTTTGCCCAAGCTGCCCGTATCCTTGCATTGCAACTGAAAATGCAAACGGATCACTCATCTTTCATTTATAAACTTAATAATGCTATGAACCTAAGGTTTTCGTATTGGGCAAAAAAAGCAACCATTCCGGCAACTCGTTTATTACTCTTGTTGTCGATGTTTTTCTGGGCGGCGAGCAACTTGTCTTCGCAAACTACATGGACCGGCGCCGTAAGCGCCAACTGGCATACTGCCGGCAACTGGTCGGCAGGCGTACCCGGTACTAACGACGATGCAATCATTCCCAACGTGACCAACGACCCCGTCATCAGTGCTGCTGGAGCAGTTGCAAAATCTGTTGTAGTGCAAAGCGACGGCTTGCTTACCATTAATGCTTCGGGCACGTTAGCCATAAACGGTTCTACTGCGAAAGGTTTCCTGAACCAGGGAACCGTGCAAAACAATGGCATTATCAATATCGGCAATGTGTCGGCGGTGGGAGATCATAGCCTCACCAACGAAGCGGCTTTCAACAACAACCCGGGCGCTCAGATTAATATTGACCGGGTTGCCTTAAGTAAGGCCGCCATTGATAATACAAGCGGCGCATTTACCAACCAGGGCTCCATTCATGTCGGAGACCTCTCGGAAGGGGGGTATGGCATATACAACACTGCTGTTTTTATGAACAACGGTAGCGCCCAAATAAACGTCGAGCGGTCGGTCAGAGGGATTTCCAATTATGGGACTTTTACCAACCAGGCTGTCATTCATCTTGGTTCAGCCGTTAACGATGGCGCTTATGGTATTGAAAATGCCGGATTGTCGTCTGTATTTAACAACAATACCGGAGGGGTAATAACCATCGATTTTTATTATTCTGGTATTTACGTTTTTTCGAACGAACTGAATAATAGTGGAACCGTTACGATAAACCAACTCGGCGGCGTGGCGGCTATATTTCATGAACAGGGATTCGGCGATTTTAACAACAACACAGGCGGGTTTTTCAAATGCAGCGGCAGTATCAATGCGAGTGTATTCAACAACAACGGCGGCACATTGGCGCCGGGTTATTCGCCGGGCAGGATGACTTTTTTAGCGAGTGAAAATTTCAGCAACAGCAACATGGAAATCGAAATAGACGGGGCTGGCATGGCCGGTGTGAATTACGATCAGGTGCTTGTGTTTGGTGCGGCAACACTGGGAGGGACGCTGGAGCTTTCCATCAACTATACCCCTGTCAACGGCCATGAAATGACTATTATTAGCGCCGGCAGCATTACCGGTACATTCAGCACCGTAACAGGACTACCGCCAAATTGGACCATCTCTTACTTACCCGACCGCGTGGTAATAGCCTACGGGGCGAATTATTGGAACGGCAATGCGAGTACCAATTGGAATACAGCCGGCAACTGGTCGCTGGGAACAGTGCCCGGCATTAATGACAATGTGATCATCCCGAATACAACCAATGACCCCGTCATCAATATTGCGGGCGCAGTTGCCAAGTCGGTTTGGGTACAAAGTGGCGGGCTATTAACGGTTGCAAATACCGGCACGCTGACAATTAACGGCGCATCCACGCAAGGCATCAGAAACGAGGGCACAGTACAAAACAACGGTACCATTAACATTGGCAACACATCAACTACCGGGACATTCGGCATTGTCAACGAAAGTGACTTCCACAACAACGCAAGTGGGCAAATTAATATAGATCGCTGCACCATTGCAGGTATTTTGGCCAATAGCGGCACTTTCAATAACGCAGGAACTATTTTGGTCGGCGCTCTGGTGAACCAGATTAATTTGTTGCACAACCTTGGGGCAACCGGCTCGTTCATTAATAACGTCGGCGGCCTTTTCAAGGGCAATGGCAATATTGGGGCCGGCCAATTTGTGCATGCCGGCGGCACGCTTTCACCGGGTTATTCTCCCGGAAAGGTAGTATACTCATCAAATGAAGATTTCAGCAATAGCATCCTGTTCATCGAAGCGGATGCAATCGGTACACCAGGTGTCAATTACGATCAGGTAGTTGTAAATGGCACGGCGACCCTTGGTGGAACGCTTTCCTTGGCGGTCAATTTCCCCGGAAACTATGGAGACGGCATAGTTATCCTGAGCGCTACTAATGTTACAGGTACATTCAGCACTGTGACCGGCCTGCCGGCTAATTGGTATATTACCTATTTGACAACAGAAGTTATTTTGTCTTATGGCGTAGCTGCCCAAAGTACATGGACGGGTGCTGTGAATAGTGATTGGAATAATGCCGGCAACTGGTCGGCAGGCGTACCAGGCGCCAGCACCGATGTGACCATTCCCAACGTGACCAACGCCCCCCTCATCAGTACTGCCGGAGCAATTGCCAGAAACATCACAATACTAAGCGACGCCTTGCTCACCGTAAATGCTTCAGGCTCGTTGTCTATTAACGGCTCTTTTACGGATGGTTTCGTCAATCAGGGAACGGTGCAAAACCATGGCTTTATCAATATCGGCAATACGTCGGCAGTAGGAACGCGTTGCCTCGTCAACGAATCTTTGTTTTTCAACAATCCGGGCGCTCAAATTAATATTGACCGGGTTGGAAGTGGTAAGCGAGCCGTTGATAATGTAGGAGGTACATTTACCAACCAGGGCTCTATTCATGTCGGAGGCGTTACAGAGGGAGGCTATGGTATATATAACGATGCTGTTTTTTTGAACAACGGTAACGCCCAAATAAACGTGGACCGGTCGGTCAGAGGGATTGCCAATTATGGTTCGTTTACCAATCAGGCCGTTATTCTTCTTGGTTCAGCCGTTAACGATGGCGCTTATGGTATTGAAAATGCCGGTCTTACGTCTGTATTTAACAACAACGCCGGAGGGTTAATTACCGTTGATTATTATCATTCCGGCATGTACCTTTTTTCCGGTAATTTTAATAATAATGGAACGGTTGAGATAAACCTGACAGGCGGAGTGACAAAGATGTTCTATGACCAGGGATTCGGCATGTTTAACAACAATACAGGCGGAGTTTTCAAATGCAAAGGACAGGTTTATTCCCCTGTGTTCAATAGCAACGGCGGCACATTGGCGCCGGGAAACCCCTTGGGCATAATGATGTTTTCAGCTAGCGAGAATTTGAGTAACAATATCGTGGAAATCGGATTAAACGGGACTGGTATTGCCGGAGTGAACTTCGACCAGATCTTAGTGATTGGTACGGCAACACTGGGAGGAACACTGGCGCTGTCTGTCAACTTCTCCCCCGGCAATAGCCATGAAATAACCATTGTAAGCGCTACAACGGTATCCGGCACATTTAGTACGGTGACAGGGCTTCCTGCAGACTGGACGATCATTTATTCTTCTAATGCCGTCAAACTGTCTTATTGCACTACCCAGCCACCACCCATTCCTCCAACTACCGCTGATAATGGATTGCATTTTGACGGTGTCAATGATTATATAGAAATCAACAATAACTACTGCCCGGCAATACCTTTCCTAAATGGCGGCAATGCCATCACCATTGAATACTGGTTTAAAGGCAGCAGCAACCAATCGGCTGTGCGCTTACAAGCGCAGAGCGACGTCTATATTGTGGCCGGCTGGAATGGAAAGCACATTTTGTCCAACGACCAGGGCACTGCTAACGGTATTAACGTCGGCGCGGGCTACAACGACGGCAACTGGCATCACATTGCCATGACCTGGCAACGCAATACCACCAACGGATTCAAATCTTACCTGGACGGGCAACTTGTAGCGCAGCGCAATTCCGCTGACAGCCCCCTGCCCGTCTTTACTTCCGGTCTTTGTTTGGGTGCTAATAATGGCCAGTCTGAATTTATGCAAGGCGCGCTTAATGAAGTACGCATCTGGACGGTGGTCAGGTCGCAGGCCGAGATCCAGGCTAATCAAAACAGCTTGACTTTGCCGCAAACGGGCCTGCTGGGGTATTACAAATTTGACCACGGCGCCGCCGGCGGCAACAATGCAGGTATCGATGTAGTTGATAACAGCGCCAACGCAACTGATTTCAGAGGCTTATTGCGCAACTTCGCCCTCAATGGCGCCACATCCAACTGGGTGGCTGCTCTCCAGCAGCCTGTTACCTGGTACCGCGACCTGGACGGCGATGGCTTCGGCAATCCCGGTATTACACAGCAAGCCGTTGATCAACCCATGGGATATGTTGACAATGACGATGACTGCAACGACAACAATGCGCTGGAAAAACCGGGCCAGGTATGGTACAAAGACAGCGACAATGACGGCTACGCCCAAACCGGCGCGGCTACTATCGCGCAGTGCTTGCGCCCCGCCGGCCATAAAACGGCAAGCGAACTTACCTCTACAACGGGCGACTGTAACGATAATAATGCCAACATAAAACCCGGCGCTACAGAAGTTTGCGACGGCATCGACAACAACTGCAACGGCTCGACGGATGAAGGCGTATTGGCTACCTGGTACCGCGACCTGGACGGCGACGGCTTCGGCAACCCGGCCGTGACCCAAACGGCGTGCTCGCAACCCAGCGGTTATGTATCCAACAACACCGACTGCGCCGACAACGATCCGTTGGAAAAGCCGGGCCAGGTATGGTACAAAGACAGCGACAACGATGGCTACGCCCAAACCGGCGCTACGACGATTACCCAGTGTCTGCGCCCCGCCGGCTACAAGACGGCTATCGAACTTGCCTCGACCACAGGGGATTGCAACGACAATAACAACGCCATCAACCCCGCAGCCGCAGAAATCTGCGACGGCATCGACAACAACTGCAACGGCTCGACGGATGAAGGCGTATTGGCTACCTGGTATCGCGACCAGGACGGCGACGGCTTCGGCAACCCCTCGAATACGACCCAGGCCTGCTCGCTGCCCAGCGGTTATGTGACCAACAACACCGACTGCGACGACAACGATGCGTTGGAAAAACCGGGCCAGGTATGGTATGCCGATTTGGATGATGACGGCTACGGCACGGGCGAAACATTGACGCAATGTCTGCGGCCTTCAGCCTACAAACTGGCAAACGAATTAATCGCCACCACCGAGGATTGTAATGACGATGCCCCCGGCGTAAACCCTGGAGCTGTAGACGTATGCGACGACATCGACAACGACTGCAACGGGCAGATAGATGAGCCGGGTAGCATAGACTCCTCCTGGGAGGTAGGCAACATAGGTACGGGGGCGAATGGTACCTCCAACCAGGGCTGTTCGATGGACAACCAGACTTCATTTGACCTGAACGCACAAGGCTTTTCCATGCCTGCTGCCGATGCGGGCCATTCGGTTTATCAGGAGTTCTGCGGCAATACATCGATCACCGTACGCGTCGTTGCAGTGAGCGGCGGCGGCTGGGCCGGCATTCAAATGCGGGAAAGCCTGGAGGGAGGTTCCCGAATGGTAGGGCTAAAAACGAGACTGGCCGCCACCGGCATCCGCGAGAGCCGCGCCAATACCAATGCGCCCAAGCAGATGCAAAACTATCAGTCGACATTTATGCACCGGTGGTTGCGCATTACCCGTAACGGCAATACCTTCCAGTCTTTCATTTCCGTCGACGGCGTCGCTTGGCAGTTGGTGGGCACGGTGAACATCGCCATGAGTTCCTGCTTGTACGTGGGCATGGTTGTTGAAAGCATAAACGTGAATACCACTACGCTTGCTTCGTTTACCAATGTCAGCATAGGCGGCGGCGTAGCTCCGTTGGCGGGATCGCCTGACGTAAATCCGGCAGAAACACACACCCGGGTATACCCCAACCCCACCACCGGGGAGGTGAATTTGGGCCTGGAGGACTACCAGGGCCGCGCTGTGCGCATAGAAGTGTACAGCATGCTGGGGCAACTGCTAAACTTTGTAGAAATCGACGAGGTGCAAACAACGGTAACCGAACTAGACCTTTCGGCTTACCAAAACGGCTCGTATCTCATTCGCGTACATACGGATGGACAACCCGATACGTCGAAGTGGGTAAAACTGCTGAGGCCGTAAGCAGAATATTAGACGAATGCAAAGTAAGGGCCTTGCAGCAGTGCTGCGGGGCTCTTTTTTTTTTATTTAAAAATTATTGGATGAAATACGTAACAATAAGCCGCACGCCGGAATAAACCCTCAATTATTCACCAATTTGAAAACTTCATTACACTATGAGAAAGCTATTTCTACTCACGCTGTGCGTGTGCACGGTCTTTTCTTTCCTGCAGGCACAGGAAAAATTTGAGATAAGAAACCCGGAAATTATTCAGGGTGTATTCCACGGAGAGACCGTTGCGCTGAAAGATTTCAGACCCGATCCCAATTTCCCGAACGAGATCACCAAGGTTGAAAAATTGGGCTACAGCCCTAAAAAAGACTGGCCGCTGCACGACAAGGTGAACCCAATTGCCTTGCCGCAGGGCGCCGACCCGGCCTGGCAGCAAGCCTATTCGGCGGAGGGTAGCCAAAAGGCTCTTGTGCAAAGCTTTGCCGGCCAGGGTTATACCTTCGTCAATCCTTCCGACCCTACTGTCGATGTGGGCCCCAACCATGTCATTCAAATGATCAACGCCACTTCGGGTGCTCGTTTTCAGGTATTTGACAAGGCGGGCACTTCGCTTTCCGGGCCCAATCAGTTTGATACCTTCTTCGGCCTGCCCGGCGGCAAAGGCGACCCCATTGTATTATACGACCAGATCGCCGACCGCTGGCTGATGAGCGAATTCTCTGCCGCCGGCAATATGTTCCTGATCGCCGTGAGCACTACGCCCGATCCGCTGGGC
>JAEUUQ010000075.1 GCA_016787505.1 Saprospiraceae bacterium
TTTCACTTGATCTGACAGAAAACGGATGCGCTGCGGCGCAGGCCACACAGCAAATTAACGTGAGCACCCCGCTCTCTACGCCGGTTATTAGTTGTACTACCGGCCTGACTTCCGTATCGTTCTCCTGGCCGCAGGTCGATCTGGCCAATACCTATATGGTGGCGGTGCTCACCGGCCCCTCGGGTACTGCTAATAGCGATACCAGCTACGTATTCAACGGTTTAACGCCGGGTACACAGGTTGAAATTTCGGTTACAGCTTTCGGCGACGGCATTTGCCCGGCCACCGTAGCCCAGTTGGCCTGCACTGCGGGCCTATGCCCTCCCATTACCATCGATATTGCGCCACCGGCATTAGTGTGCATCGACAATACCCCCGAAACCATCGACTTGTCGGCTACGCTCACGGGCAGCGGCGGCGGTGGCACTTTCACCTGGTCGGGCAACGGCATCACCGATGCATCCGAAGGGTTGTGGACACCCCAGGCCGGCATGGCAGGCCAGGTTAACTGGGTCTTTGTTACTTACGAAGAATCAGTGTGCACTTATACCGATAGCCTGGCTATTGAAGTATTTCTCACGCCCGTTGCCGACTTCTCGCTACCGGCATCCGTCTGCAGCGACTCATTGGCTACTATCGCATTTACGGGTACCGCAGGTGTTGGCGCTTTGTACGCCTGGAATTTTGACGGCGGCACAGCAACACCGGGTACAGGGGCAGGTCCCCATCAGGTCAACTGGCCCAACGCCGGCATTTACGACATCAGCCTGGTGCTGAGCGAAAACGGCTGTGTATCGCCGCAAACCTTGCACAACATCGTCGTTGACGCCCCTCTCGACGCGCCCCAGCTGAGTTGCTCGAGTACCCTCAACAGCATTACACTCAGCTGGCCCGATGTAGACCAGGCGGCGGGATACGACCTGCTAGCGCCGGTGGGCTATACGCCCAACTGGACAAGCCCTACGAGCGTCGTTTTTGACAATGTCATGCCCTCCACTACGCTTATGTTTTCTGTCACCGCACTCGACAGCGCTTCGTGTAGCGACGTGACTTCCACTTTGTCGTGCACAACGCTGCCTTGTCCCAGCCTTTCCCTGGCCTGGAGCGCGCCGGCAGCCGTTTGCGAAGGCACGCCTGCCACCCTCAACTGGTCGGGTACCGGTGGAAATACTTCTTTTGAGGTTATTTTGAGTGTAAATGGCATGGCAGATACCCTAACGGGAATATCGCAGGGAAGTGTAAGCACTTTCCCTATTAATCAAACCACCACTTTTGCGGTGACAGGCGCCTCAACGGCCTCGGCGCCCGGTTGTGCGGTGACCCTGCCTCCCTCGCTGACCGTGACGCTCAACCGGCCGTTGTCGCCAGGCGTAGTGCTGGCCGACCCTGCGCTTTGCAGTGGCGCCGATTCCTTGATTGCCCTGGCCGATTTACTTATGGGAGAAGATATGGGTGGCATTTGGCAGGAAATTTCCCAACCGCCCTCCACCGGCAACGCATTTGATGCTGCCGACGGTACCTTTTATGCGGCTCAACAGGCTTCCGGAATATACCGGTTCCGCTATTTCCTGGATGCGGCAGCGCCCTGCGCCGATAGTTCGAATATCGTGCAAATCCTGATAAACCCCAACCCGGTGGCCGATGCCGGCCCCGACCGGACACTCAACTGCCAGGTAAACGAAGTGGCGCTGGGAGGCTCGGGTACCAGCCAGGGCAGCAACCTGACTTACCAATGGACTTCTGCCGGCGGCGCCATGACAACCACGCCCAACTTAGCACAAACCACTGCCGGCCAGGCAGATAGCTACACCCTAACCGTAGTAAATACGGCCACAGGATGTAGCGATGCCGATGCAGTGGTGGTACAGTCAGGTGTGAACTTCCTGACTCCCTACATCACCACAACACCGCTTTCTTGTTTTGCTTCCAATGATGGGGTTATAGTGGTTGACTCTGTGGTGGGAGGACTCGCGCCCTACCAATACTCGTTCAACAACCAGCCGTTTACTTCGCAGTCGTTTTTCTCCCCCTTGACGCCTGGTGTGTACAATTTGCTAATTAGAGATGCCACCGGTTGCGAATCGGAGTTGCTGCTCAACGTCAGCCAGCCCAATGCCTTGCAGGTAGAGCTAATCACCAACCTGGAAGGCAACGAAACCATCATACAACTTGGCGACAGCATTTGGCTGCAAGCCCTCATCAACATTCCCGCCGAGCAACTCGACACGGTCATCTGGCGCCCGGAGCAGGCTGATTGCGAGAATTGCCTCAGCATACGCGTATCGCCCACGGTGGCTACGACCTATGGCATAACCATTGTGGACGAAAACGGCTGCAAAACAGAAGATATTTTAACTCTTTATGTGCGAAAGCAACGCGACATATACATTCCCAATGGCTTTTCGCCCAATAACGACGGACTCAACGATGTGTTTATGATTTTCGGCGGACAGGAAGTGCAAACTATCAACTCTTTTTTAGTCTTCTCCCGTTGGGGCGAATCACTATTTCAAGCCTACAATTTCAAGGCCAACGATCCGGCTTACGGGTGGGACGGCAATTTCAGAAGCAGGCCGCTTAATGCCGGTGTGTACGTGTATTTTGCAGAAGTTACCTTTATTGACGGCGTCACTGAAATATTCAAGGGAGATGTGACGCTAATGCGGTAAATTTAGTTCGAGATATATTGTTAGCACGAAAAGAAGTTGGTTCGATGATCAATTCGGGCCAACTTCTTTTTTTTAATAAAAAATTAGTGTTAAATTTATTGCTCCATATACTGGTACACGCACCCCGTGCATACATCCAATCTGAAACCTTAGTCACATCTGGCATGTGAAAAGTAGTTGCGTGTATATTCCCAGTAACTCAAAACGAAAGGATTTCCCATTTCGAGGGGGGGATAGTAGTATCGCCATCCATAACGATAAAGCAAAACGGTCACTCGATGAAGCAACAACTACACTTATTCGCTATTTTACTAAGCTGCTTGTTCCATACGGCGCTTTGGGCCAACCAAAACGCCCCAAGGGTGGAAATCATCATGGTGGAGGGCCCTCAACACCGATACCCCCTGCAACACTGGACAGGGGATGTGCAGCGTTACGACTTGTGCAACCTGGAAGTGGGCAGAAATTATCGTTTGCTGATCTCCGAATATTTGGACACGGGTTGCGGCTGGAATATTGTTTCCAAAAATGGATCGGGCAAACAAAAATCAAGCGCCGACGAATTGCTGTTTGTAGCCGACGCCTCCTGTATGTCGTTGTGGCTACAGCGCCAATGCCCCTCCAGCGGCAACGAAGGCGCAGTGCTGAGTTTGCAATGCGAAGATTGCTCCCTGCCCGACATGGAAGCCGACGAAAAAATGATGGGCATCATGGCGCAAGTCAACGGCAATGCCCTGTACCTCATCCAGCAGGTATTTATCGGAGGGGGCTGTTTCGACGTCTCCGGCGCAGTAGCAGCCGGGGCGCCGGGCCAGATCGGCACATTCAGTAATGGCGCTTCTTCTATTGGTATCGGCCAGGGTATTATTTTGTCTACCGGCAGTGTATTAGATTGCGCGGGTCCCAACAACTCGCCCAGCCGTTCAACCGGTTATGGCGGCGGCAGCAGCGACCCCGACCTTAATCAGATCGCCGGCGGCTCGCTGTACGACCTCGCCAAACTCGAATTTTATTTCCGGCCTACCGTAAATTCCGTGACATTCGCCTATTCTTTCGCATCAGAAGAATACTGCGAATACGCCAATACCCAGTTTAATGACGTGTTCGGCTTCTTTATCAGCGGACCAGGTATCAACGGGCCTTTCTCCGGCGGGGCTATCAATATTGCGGTTTTGCCCGACGGCTCTCCGGTTTCTATTAATAATATTAACCACACCATTAACCAGCCCTTCTACCACGACAACAACCCGCCGGGCCAAAGTGCGGGTTGTAATACAGGAGAAGCTTTTTCCGTACCTAACACCCAATTTGACGGTTTCACGGTGCCGCTGTTGGCCACCGCCACGGTAATTCCCTGCCAGCAATATAAAATTAAACTGGTCATAGCCGACCGGGGCGACGCTATCTACGATTCTGCGGTTTTCCTCAAAGAAAATAGTTTTAGCGCAGGCTCTACCCTATCCGCCTCCGCCAATATCAGCGGCCTGGGCCCAAGCGCTACGGCCGCGTATGAAGGTTGTGGCAACGGCTCTTTTACTTTTTTCCGCCAGGGCGACCTGGGCCAACCTTTCCCCGTTACTTTTACGATCTCCGGTAGCAGTACGGCCACTTCGGGTTTGGACTATGCGCCTTTCCCTACTACGGTCATTATTCCCGCCGGTCAGGCCAGTGTGACGATACCGGTACAGGTTTTTGACGACCTGATCATAGAAGGAGTCGAGGCTATTATTATCGAATTGCAAAACCCCTGTTCCTGTACCTCGAGTATGGTGCAAATACAAATTCACGACCCGCCTCCCTTGTCTATAAGCGCCCCCGACGTATTTGTCTGTTCTACCACACCGACTACGATAACGCCTACCGTAACCGGCGGCTTGCCTGCTTATACGTACCAGTGGAGCACGGGAGGTACTTCGCCTACCATGACGCTTACACCGCCTGCAGGCGCCTCTTTTTATTCGGTGCAGGTGAGCGACAATTGCGGGCAGTCGGCAACGGCCAATTTTGGCCTCTTCGCTTCTTCTCCAACCGCAGCGTTGAGCGGGACCGGCACGATTTGCCAGGGCAATTTTAATGCCTTGCTCGATGTCGAGTTTACCGGCTTCGGCCCATTTGATATTACTTATAGCGTGGGAGGCTCTCAACAAACTATTAATGGAATTTATGCCAATCCCTTCGAACTTCCTGTCAATTTGCCGGGCACGGTCCAACTGATTTCGGTCTCGGCCAATGGATGCCCCGGACAGGCAAGCGGCACAGGTACGGTAGGAATTACGGAAGTATTACTCGATTCGGAGGTTTCGCCTATTACCTGCACCGGCGCCGCTAACGGCGCTATCGATATTACGCCAAGCGGAGGCGATGCCCCCTATACGTACAACTGGAACGGCTCGCTACCCGATGTCGAGGATGTCAGCAACCTCGGCCCAGGTACTTATCGCGTTACTGTTACGGATGACGTGGGTTGCGAGGTGAACGGCATTTTTACACTCACCCAACCACCCGTGCTCAATGCAACGGTGGGCAATATCCAGGCCGTCGATTGCAATAATGCAGGCAATGGCGCAATCAATGTTAACGTAAGCGGAGGTACGCCAGGTTATACGTATTTGTGGAGCGATTTCAGTACCAACTCTTCTTTGGTGGCGCCAAGCGGCTTGTATCTGCTCACGGTGACCGACGCCAATGGATGTACTAAGCAACTCAGCGCTACGATACCCAATAATGTGGCTTATCCAACAGCAGTAGCCTCGGTCAACGATGTACTCGATTGTAATACGTTTTCTACTACGCTCAATAGCACGGGTTCCAGCACCGGCTCACCACATGCCTACCAGTGGGTGGCCCCGCCAGGCGTCAGCATTACCGGTCCTACCCAACCGCAAATCACGGTAAATACAGCAGGCGACTATTCGCTGGTAATCACAAATACGAGCAACGGATGTAAGGATACAGCTATGGTAAGCGTAGTGCAAGATCTTACCCCGCCTCCAATAGCTATCGCCACTCCCGACACGATTACCTGCACCGTGCAAAACGTGGCAGTCGATGGTAGCGCCGGCGCAAGTGGGCCAGGCTATTTATATGCGTGGACTACCCAAGGCGGCATTATCCTGAGTGGAAATGCTACACCGGTAGCACAAGCCGGTTCAGGCGGCAATTATACCCTGGTGGTGACCGATACTTCTAACGGCTGTACCAGCACGCAAACGGTTGCGGTTCCGCAAAATGTGAACCCTCCGACGGTACTGCTAAGCCCCCCCAATAATGTAACCTGCGATGATTCGGAAATTCAAATTAATGCCGGCGCCTCCAGCACCGGCCCACAATACCAATATATCTGGTCCACCAATAATGGAAATATCGTCAGCGGTAATGGCACCCAAGTGATTACTGTGGATGAAGGGGGTACGTATGCCCTTCAAATACTCAATACGCTTAATGGCTGTCAGGCCTCAAATAACGTATTGGTGCTGCAAAATCAAACCTACCCCGTAGCTGATGCCGGTCTGCCCATTGAACTCAATTGCCAGTCTTCCAGCGCTACGCTTAATGGCGCCAATTCCAGCACCGGTGGAAATTTTGTATACCAGTGGACTACTACCGGCAACGGTATCAGCAGCGGAGAATTATCGCTCAGCCCGATTGTCAATGAACAGGGTTGGTATTACCTTACGGTTGAAAATGTGGTCAACGGCTGCGTAAGTATCGATAGCGTACAGGTATTGGCCAACAGCAACGCACCCAACGTAGCAGCTTCGGTAGCTGATATCCTTACTTGCGAAACAACCGCTATCAGTATCGATGCGACAAATTCCGATTCAGGGCCGGACTTCGATATTTCCTGGTCAAGTGTGGAGGGCAACCCAATCCAAAACGGAAATAGCCTGCAACCTACTGTCACCGCTCCCGGCACTTATATACTTACAATCACCAACCAGATCAATAGCTGTATTTCTACGGTTACCGCGGTTGTCGATCAGGATATCGCCGCACCGGTAGCAGAGGCAGGGCCGGCTACAACGCTCACCTGCTTTGTTCCCGAATTTACAATTGATGCGAGTTCTTCCAGTAGCGGCGCACCCTACGAAATTACCTGGCTAACGGCTGATGGCGTTATCGATAGCGGCTCAGGCACACTTACGCCGGTTGTGAGCACCCCCGGCACCTACGTGCTCACCGTGAAAAATACGGTCAACGGGTGCAGTACCACCGACAACGTAACGATTCTTGCCGACCAGTCGACGCCAAACGCTACCGCAGGCCCCAATGCAACGCTCAATTGCGCGGCAAACAGCCTGTCGCTGCAGGCACAGGTGAATAGTCCCGCTTTGTTCGATTTTTATTGGGAACAAATAGGCAACCCCGCTTTTGTGTCTCCCAATACGCTTACACCAGTGATCGCCCAGGGCGGCCAATATGCGCTGGTAGTCACTAACCCGCAAAACGGGTGCCTGCTTCGCGATACGGTTACTATTGCCGAAAACTTCGCTACGCCTGACGCCAATGCAGGCGCTCCCGGCACGCTTACTTGTGATCTGACTACTTTCACGATAAATGCACAGGCATCGTCGCAGGGTTCGGAGTACAGCTATCTTTGGACCACCCAGGACGGCCACATCGTATCGGGTTCTGACGGGCTTAGCCCCCTGGTAAACCAGCCCGGCACATACCAATTGGTGATAGCCCATACGCTTAGTCAATGTCGCGATACGGCTTTGATTACTATCGATCAGGATATCGCTTATCCCGTCGCAGAAGCCGGCACGCCCTTTGAGCTCACGTGCAACACGCCCGCCTTTACGCTTACAGGTACGGGATCGAGCCAGGGGTCTATTTACCACTACCAATGGGTAGGTCCGGGCATCAACCAGGACTTTGGCAATAATCCGCCGATACTTTCGGTTGACCAACCCGGCATGTATGCGCTCTACGTCACCAATATCCAAAACGGATGCGAGAGCGACGACGCGGTGTTGATCAGCTCCAACCAGGTATTTCCGCAGGCCGTCGCAGGCCCCGACGGCTTGCTCAACTGCGCAGTTAACTCCGTCACGCTGGCCACTTCCGGCTCCAGCACCGGCGCAGCTTATTCCCTGAGTTGGAATACACTTCAGGGTACGGCCCTGTTGCCCGCAGGCAGCCCGGCGCCAACCGTCAGCCAGGCAGGCGTTTTTGAGTTGCTGATCACCAATACGCAAAGCGGATGTAGCTCCCGCGATACCGTAATGGTGGCAACCGATTATACCTACCCCCTGGCTGATGCAGGTATAGAACAAACACTCACCTGCGCCGATACGGTACTGACGCTATTAGGCACAGGTTCTTCCCAGGGTGGTGTTTATACTTACGCCTGGTCAACCGCCAACGGCCATATTATCAGCGGGGATAATACCCTTTTGCCCGCCATCGACGAACCCGGCCTTTATCAACTGGAGGTGCTCCACGAAATCAGCTTCTGCCGCGATACGGCCTGGGTGAGTATCGAGCAAGATATTACCCCGCCCGTGGCTGCTATCGCTACGCCTCCCGTAGTTACCTGCAAGGATCCTACCCGCACACTACAAGCCAGCGCCGGCGGAAACCACCCATTGACTTACGCCTGGTCGACCACCAACGGCAATATCCTTTCCGGCAGCACAACGCTAACGCCGGTAATCAACGCCGCCGGCAACTACCAGCTCCTGGTCACGAATATGGGTAACGGCTGTACGACTATCACTTCTGCCGCTGTAACGATAGATACCCTACATCCGGTTGCAGAAGCCGGGCAAAGCGCCGTATTGAACTGCTACCAGCCCAATATGTCGCTTAGCGGGGCAGGCAGCAGCACGGGTAGTGACTTCTCTTATCTGTGGTCTACCTCCAACGGCGCCATTGCCGGCGGAATTAATACGCTGACTCCGCTGATTACCTCGCCGGGAGCTTATGAGCTTTTGGTAACGAATACCATAAACGGCTGCCAATCAGATGACGAAGTTTTGATTACCCAAAACGTAGCGCCGCCGCAAGTAGCCCTGTCGAATCCAGGCCCACTCACCTGCGCAGCTACCAGTGTAAATATTGTGGCTAGCACAGATGAGACTACGTCGCCCTACAACTACGTCTGGCAGGATGCCGCCGGCAATACCCTCACAGCGCCCAACGTGCTGTCTTTGCAGGTATCTCAGCCAGGCACGTATTATCTTACCGCCACAAATAGCACAAACGGTTGCGTTAATGATGACCAGGTAACCATCACACAGGATATCGCGCCTCCTGCTGCCGATGCAGGAATCCCGGGTATACTCACTTGCGTGAATACCCAGCTTACCCTCAGTGGAGCAGGTTCTTCGATAGGCAATTTGTATGCCTATAACTGGACGGGCAGCCATCCCATCCTGCAAGGCAGCACCACGCTTAACCCGGTGGTGAACCAACCCGGCACTTATACCCTGGTGGTGACAAACCTGCAGAACGGTTGTACCTCTCAAGACTTTACAACCGTCATCGAGCAAGTGCCCAGCGAAGCCGAAATCCAGGCCCAAAACCCGTTCTGCTTCGGAGATTTTGCGGTGTTGCGAATCTTAGAGGTAGAAGGCGGCTATGGGCCCTACCTCTACTCAATCGACGGCGGCAATACCTTCACTTCCAATAGTTTCTATCCCAGGGTAGAACCGGGTAATTATACCGTGGTGGTGCAAGATGCCAACGGCTGCGAATACGGCGAGTTTATC
>JAEUUQ010000101.1 GCA_016787505.1 Saprospiraceae bacterium
GCCGAAGATGGCAGTGGCTTGCACGCGGTGGCACTACGCTCTACGGGTGAACCTATCGGCCAATGCGGCCTGCTCACCCAGGTGGTGGACGGCGCGCACGAACTGGAGATCGGCTACCACCCTGCTGCCCCAGCACTGGGGGAAGGGATACGCAGCCGAGGCGGCCATCGCCTGCAAGCGCTTCGCGA
The DNA here is from genome assembly GCA_016787505.1 of Saprospiraceae bacterium. Taxonomy (GTDB): domain Bacteria; phylum Bacteroidota; class Bacteroidia; order Chitinophagales; family Saprospiraceae; genus JABWBR01. The sequence goes on from JAEUUQ010000101.1 coordinate 189, forward strand.
CCGAGCGTGGGCTCGCCTCATCCTTGATCTCGTTGATCGACGAGGAGAACCACCGCAGCCAGGCCGTGGCGCGGCGCAATGGCATGGCGTGCGACAAGCGAACGGTGCATCGGGGTGTGCCAGCACAGGTGTTCAGGGTCTTGCTGGGGCATTCAGCGAAATAGGGAGGCTCGGGTGCGCCGAGCGACTAATTTGGCGCCGCTCCTGCCACCGGCGACCCTCCTTCGCCCTGCTTCATGGACCTGCGCAAGAACCATCTCGTGAACGGCGTGGCTTACGCCGCCGTGACCCTCGGCACCATCGTGGGCGAAATACGGGACATGCACATGCTGGTGTACGCGTGCAAGCCGCTGATGATGATCCTGCTCAGCAGCTGGTTCTTCTTCAACAGTCGCCGCGTGGGCGATCGGTTCACCCTCCTCATCCAATTGGGCCTCTTCTTCTCGCTCTGGGGCGATGTGGCGCTCATGTTCGATCATCTGGACCAGTTCTATTTCCTCATCGGGCTGGGCTCTTTCCTCCTGGCGCAGCTGTGCTACACCCTCGCGTTCGCGCACAACATCGCCGATGCCGGCGCCGGCCACGGCCTGCTGATACAAGCCGTGCTCGCCGCGTTGGTCATCGTCTACGGCGCGCTCTTCGGGAACATGCTATTGGAGAAAGTGGACGTGAACATCCTGACGCCGGTTGGCGTGTACGCGGTGGCCATCACGCTCATGGGCCTTGGTGCGGCGCTGCGCTTCGGGCGGACCTTCCTTCCGAGCTTCATCATGGTCTTCGCCGGCGCGGCGCTCTTCATCACCTCGGACAGCATCCTGGCCACGGCACGCTTCGTGCGTCCGCTGGAGCATGCGAAGTGGACCGTGCTGCTCACCTACGCTGCGGCGCAATACCTGATCGCGCGCGGCAGCCTGCGCCATGTGCTCGACCCGGAGGAGATCCGGCGCCGGGCCGCGTTGCGCGATGCATGATCAACTGATCCTTCCCCAGACTACCTCGTCCTTGCGCTCGCGCAGCGCGCTGGCCACCGGCGCGTTCTTCGGCAGGCGCAGGTCGGGGTCCTCTTCCAGCAACCGCATGGCCACTTGCCGCGCGTGCTGCAGCAGTTCCTGGTCCTCCACCAGATCGGCGATCCGCAGTTGAGGCAATCCGCTCTGCTGCGTGCCGAGCAGATCGCCTGGACCGCGCAACCGCAGGTCGGTCTCTGCGATGGCGAAGCCGTCGTTGGTGCTGACCATCGTGGAGATACGGGTACGGGCATCGTTTCCCAGCTTGTCGCCGGTCATCAGTATGCAGTAGCTCTGATCGGCGCCGCGTCCCACCCGCCCGCGCAACTGGTGCAATTGCGAAAGCCCGAAGCGCTCGGCGTTCTCGATCACCATCACGCTGGCATTGGGCACATCAACGCCTACTTCGATCACAGTGGTGGCCACGAGGATGTTGGTTTCGCCCTTCTTGAATCGCGCCATCTCGTAATCCTTGGTGGCCTGGTCCATGCGCCCATGCACCATGCCAACCGCGTACCTGGGCAGTGGGAAGCGGCGCGACATGCTCTCGAATCCGTCGGTGAGGTCCTTGAGGTCCTGCGCGGTTTGCGGTGAATTATCCTTCTTGGTGCTTTCCTCGATGAGCGGGTACACGACATAGACCTGTCGGCCCATGGCGATCTCCTTCTCCATGAACCCGAAGACGGCATTGCGCGAGCTGTCGTAGCGATGCACGGTGCGTATGGGCTTCCGGCCCGGAGGAAGCTCGTCGATGATGCTCGTGTCCAGGTCGCCGTAGAGGGTCATGGCCAGCGTGCGGGGGATGGGCGTGGCGGTCATCACGAGCACGTGGGGCGGATAGGGTTTGCTTTTGGCCCAGAGGCGGGCGCGCTGGGCCACGCCGAAGCGGTGTTGTTCGTCGGTGATGGCAAGGCCCAGGTTTTTAAACACCACGGGGTCTTCGATCAGGGCATGCGTGCCGATAAGCAGGTGGATGTCGCCGGCTTCTAATTCTTTGAGCAATTGGCTGCGTTTTTTGCCTTTTACGTTGCCCGACAGGAAGGCAACTCCGATGTCCATGCCGTCCAGGTATTCGCTGATGGCGTTGTAGTGCTGCTGGGCCAGGATTTCGGTAGGCGCCATGATGCAAGCCTGGAAGCCGTTGTCGATGGCCATCAGGGCGCACATCAGGGCAACGATGGTTTTGCCGCTGCCCACGTCGCCCTGCAGCAGGCGATTCATCTGGACGCCCGTGGCGAAATCGCGGCGGATTTCTTTGATCACCCGCTTTTGGGCGTTGGTGAGTTCGAAGGGTAGTTTTTCGTTATAAAATAAATTAAACTGCTCGCCAATTTTATCAAAAACATACCCCCTCACTTCTGTTTTGCGCCTGCGCTTGAGTTGGAGGAGGCGCAATTGCAAAAAGAATAGCTCTTCGAATTTCAGCCGGTTGCGGGCGGCGTCGAGTTCTTGCTGGTTTTGCGGAAAATGTATGCCGCGCAAGGCCTGAAACCGGGAGGGAAACCTGTATTGCTGCAAAATGCCTGCGGGCATATTTTCGGGTAGATCTTGCGGACCGAGGCGCTCCAGCAGGATGGTCATCAGCCGGCGCCGCGCTTTTGCATCGAGGCCCTTGGCGTTGAGCTTTTCGGTGCTGGGGTAAACCGGCACGAAGGTGCTTGATTTCTGGGTGTTGTCGGCAGCGGCCACTTCCATTTCGGGGTGGGCTATGTTGAGCTGGTCTCTGAAAGCGTTCACCTTGCCGAAAACGACGTATTCGGTACCCACCACCAGGGCTTTTTCCAGCCAATTGATACCCGTAAACCACACCAGTTCGATGGCGCCCGACTCGTCGCGAAACACCCCGGTGAGGCGTTTTTTGCGGCCATCGCCTACTACGCTAAGGCGGCGCAATATGCCGCGCAGTTGCACCACGCCGCTATCTTCATTTAGATCGGCGATGCGGTGAAACTGGGTTTTGTCGATGTAGCGAAACGGAAATTGGAACAACAGATCCTCGAAGGTGTGAATATCGAGTTCTTTGCGGAATAACTCCCCCTTGGCAGGCCCAACGCCTTTCAGGTATTCAATAGGACTTTCGAGGAGGGTGGAGGGCATGTGATAATCGGGTTTTAGGCAAAAATAGGAAAAATCCGCGTTATCGGTTATCGGTTGTCCGTTATCGGTTATCGGATAACCGACAACCGACAACCCACAACCGATAACCCACAACCCACAACCGATAAAAACAACTTGACTCGTCCATTGAAATCTGGTAACTTTGCCCCCCCGGGGAAGTCCCGGCCTTTTTAAATACAGCAATGGAAACAATCAGACAAAAGCAAGTAGCTGAAATGGTGAAGCGCAATTTCAGCATGGTGCTACAGGAAGAAGGGGGCTACATTTACGGCACATCCGTATTGGTATCCGTAACGGGCGTAAAAATGTCGCCCGATCTCAATATTGCAAAGATCTATCTCAGCGTATACAATACTGAAGATAAACAGACGGTCATCCTAGAGATGGAAGACCAACTGGTGCGCCTTCGCCAGTCTTTGGCCAATAGAATAAAAAAGCATGTACGCCGCGTACCCGAGATTGCCCTGTATCTCGACGACACGATTGACGAGATGTACCGGGTGAATGACCTGTTCAACCGCCTGCACAACGAAGGCGCGATGGGCACGGAAGAAGAAGAGTGAGGGTGAGAGAATGACAGCGGAGTAAAAATCAGTAGAGACGCGATTAATCGCGTCTCTACTCTTTCATTGGTGAACGGTTAACGTTCACCCTACTCCCTCCCCATCAGGGCATAGGAGCCCCTACTATGAGTTTCCGCGTTTGGGCCGGGAGGCCTTCCGAGCGAACCGTTAAGAAGTAAACTCCGCTAGCCATACCGGCGAGTTGCAGGCGCTCTGGGGCGCCTTGCACCTCATCGATTTCGCGGAAAATTACAGCCTGGCCTATATTATTGTATACCGTAATTTGCACCGATTTGCCTTCATAGCCGGGCAAATTGATATTCACCTCATCCATGGTTGGGTTGGGGAACAATTCCACTTCGGTATTAGCGGGCGCAGCGGCCAGGAAAGTACCGCCGCCACCGCTTGAGCCCAGGCTGCTGGCGCCGGAGTACCCCACATTGGCGAAAGTTGACGACACTACGCTGACCTGCTCGTAATTGGTAACGACCAATCCCATTTGAATACAACTGTTCATACTGACCGTTGCGGCCATTACCTGATACCACTGTAGGCCATTGGAAGAGGTATATCCTACAAACTGGTTGCCGTTGCGCACCAATCGAAGCCAGGAGCGGCCCTGGCCGGGGAATTGCTGCGGCTGCGCGGGGCCGTTGGTAGCAAAACGCACTTCGCGGCGGCTAAGGCTGCTGCCCAGGTTGGTGGAGAGCTGTACTTTTTTGGCGCCGGCAGCATTGCTTTCGCGCATAACGATGCCTGCCCAGCCGAAGGCGTTGCCAAAGATGTTCGTTACCTCGGCGGTGAGGCTGCCGTTGCCGCAAAGCGTGCGCTGGACAAAAGCCATTTCATCGCTGCTGAAAGGCGATGCATAAAAACAATCTTCGCTATTTACGGTAAAGACCTGGGTAGGTACATTGTAAGTGACACTATTGCCGTCGTCACAGCCTATGCCGTCGGGTTGCTGGCTCCATCCACAGGGAAGGCCGTCAATGGTGAGGGTGCTCAGGCAAGTGATCGTATTATTATAAATATCAACCGCCGTAGCCGTGATCGTCAATACGTCGCCGAGTTGTGCGCAGTAAATTTTATCCAGGTTGATGCTGAGACTCGCCATCTGGCAGTTGTCGGTAGCCGATGTAAAATCAGAAAGTACCAGGTCCAAATGGGGCTGGCCGTTGAACACATACGTTGGATTATAACACTGGATCACCGGTTTTTCTGTGTCTATCACGTCAAAATAGAAGATACAGTTCTGCTCATTTGTCGAGGGGTCTTTGGCCTGCCATTGGATTTTCCAGCGGCCTACTGCATAATAGCCGGTGGGATTAGCTAACCAGGCCGACCAGGGACCGATAGCGTTGTTGTTTTCGTCTACTTCCTGGTATCGCGCCAGCAGGCTATAACTACAGTTGTCGAATACAGCCGGCACGGGTACCGTAACTACGGCCCCACATTGTCCCAGGTCGTTTTCTATCACAAAATCATCGGGACAATCCATTTGTGGAGCGCTATTGTCGATCACCGTTACATTTGCCGTACAGGTCGACTGGTTGCAGTTGCGATCTTCAACCGTAAGCGTGGCTACAATCCCATTGATATTAGCGCAATTGAAGGTATTCGGCGATACCGATACCGTTTTCAACTGGCCGGTGCCGGTAGAGGGCAGGTCGAAGCTGGCAGTTTGATTGAATACATCTGCCGGCGAAATAGATGCTGTTCCCCATTGGTTGAGAATCACGGTGTGCGGCTTGCAAACCACTACCGGATTCGTTTGGTCGGGTACCATATTAAACGACTGCGTGGGTTTAGAAAAGCTATTTTGCCCCCAGGCCAGGGTGTGGTCCTCTATCGTTTTGGGCGAACCCGGCATTTCGGTTTCCACAATCTGGAATTCCGGAATAAGAGAAAATTCGACAAGTCCATCACAACAGCTAAGCTGGAACAGCTCAATACTCAGGCTGTTGTTGTAATGCAGTTTATTAAGCGTCGTAAAATTGGCATTCATCAAAAATTCCTCGTTGATCGTGGCGGTCGACTCAAAATTATCCGGAATATTCACTTCGATGTGGTGGCCCATCAACACATTGGGCACAATCTGGCTGTTGCCGGCGCTCACCGTGCTGTTGTTGCTGGGGTTGAACACGCGCCAGCTCATGGGCTGTCCCAGATTGATATTTGCCCTGAAGGTCGGATCAAAAGTATAGTTCAGATCCAGGTCGGTGGTGAGGTTGAGGTTTAAATCGCCAAAATCCACTTCGCCGAGCCCGCCGCCAAGACTAACAGACGTGGGATAGCCGGAAAAGTCGATGAGCGAAATCAAATCCAGTCTTAACCGGGCCAATTCTTCAAATTCGCCTCCGCTTGCCTGTACGATCACGCTGTTGCCGTTGAAAGACTGGGTCAAATTACTCGAGGTAACTTTCTTAAATGTGCCGCTGAATTCAGGAATGGTCACAGGAACACCTGTTGTGATATCAGGGTTATTAACTTCCACCATTGTAGGAGACCCATCAAACATGGCATCTAATACAAGCCCTGCACCTGGATTCAAACTTATCAGATCTACGATGTCTTCCAAAATGCTGGTTCCCGCCGCACAGTTCAGCAGTGTACCTATATTAGCGCTGTTACTAAAAGGATCTTCGCAAACGCTAATAAATGGAGGTAAAGGCCCACCGATAGGGATGGGAATATCGAACAACTCGCCTCCGGGAATCCCCAACTCGTCCAGCAGGTCCCAATCGTTGGAATAAGCGCAGCCTACATAGGGAACACAGCCAATTTCAATACTCGCTGTTAAGCCTATGCGAAGGGTAAAGCTTACGTTATCGAGAATCGGGCCCATTTCGGTTTCATAAAATGCGGGGGTAATCGCCACTTGCGCTCCGCTACCCCTTTGCGCAGCCGTTTCTACCACAATTTTGTCGCCGCAGCCAAATTGTTGATCGGCCGGCGCGCGCAAGGTGACGTTTACCGGGTAGGTTACATTCACATCTGCCGTACCTACACTGCCGAGGCCGATATATCCTCCATAATCGGCTGTTACGCCAAATTGCAGCGTAGGTGAAATGCTAAATTCGATAACCCCCGGAATACCCAGCGAACTCCCAGCCGTCTGAACCCAATCCGGGATATCAAGCCCCAACAAATTTTCAATGATGCTGAACAGAACCTCCTGCCCCGTATTGGGGCTGGCAAAATCCCCCACGTCTTCCAATAAATCGCGGGTAAATTGCAAACGGGAAGGCATGCCCACCAATGGCGTGGGGTCTAACTGGATGTCGTTAAACGTAGCCGTATGGGTTACCGTCTGATTAATGGTTTTAAACTGCGTCGGCATAGCCGGCGTTTCCGGTGCAGCCGCATTGGTGGTAAATGCCGGCATGGTGGTGACGGCGGAAAGGCTGGCCACGGGGCCGTCGCATTGTTCGGCCACCAACGCCTGGTATTGTGTGCCTGCTTTGGGCAAATTTATTGCCAGGCAAGCCTGAATAGGCGCGGGCCCATTGACACCTGGCGTGATTGTCAGCCCGGGGCTGCCAGAGCTCACTTCTACATCTACCACAGCCGCAACTCCAGACGTAAGGTCGTTGACTTTTACATTCCACTTGTGGTTGCCCACGTTGCTCTGTGCAGAGGTCCAACAAACGGTGGCTGAGTTAGTACCGGTTACCGTTTGGGAACCGGCAACAGGGGCGCCGCATTGGGCGGCAAGCCAGAAAGGCGCCATGGACAACAAGCCGAACAGGCTCATTTGCCGAAGGCGAGGTGCTTTTGAATAAGGTTTAGTTCGATTCATAATATGTGAATTAGGGTTCGCAAATAATGACAATAGAGCTAGCAGGCATGAGCCTTTAAGCACATTCCAAAACAATTGCTTGAATCAAAAACCAGTAGTTTGTAAACAAATCTCTAACGCTGACGCCCTGCGTCTGATGCGTTACATATTGTGGTAGTGGTAAGAATGGTGCAATTTTAAGAATAATACGCGTACCAAACAAGAAATA
>JAEUUQ010000104.1 GCA_016787505.1 Saprospiraceae bacterium
ATGGCCAACCCCGACCCCGAAATAACTTACGAAGATGCCATGGCTGCCCGCAAGGATATTATCATGGCTACCGGCCGCTCCGATTATCCCAATCAGGTGAATAATGTACTGGGATTTCCTTTTATTTTCCGGGGAGCGCTGGATGTGCGGGCAAAGCGAATCAACGAGGAAATGAAAATCGCCGCCGTAAGGGCACTTGCCAGCCTGGCCAAAGAGGATGTGCCCGAATCGGTGAATATGGCTTATAATGTGACAAATCTTACCTTTGGCAAAAATTACATCCTGCCCAAACCGCTAGATACCCGCCTGATTTCCACGATAGCACCCGCTGTGGCTAAAGCAGCCATGGACTCGGGCGTGGCTCAGAAACCGATCAAGGATTGGGATCAGTATAAATACGAACTGTCGAAAAGACTTGGGCTAGACAACAAGCTGCAGCGCGAGATTATGCAAAAAGCCAAGCAACAAATGATGAACATCGTTTTTGCGGAAGCTAATAATTTTAAAATGCTCAAAGCTGCCCAGGAAGTGCTGCACGAAGGTATTGCCCGCCCAATCCTGGTCGGCGACAAAAGCGCTATGCTCGAGATTGCCCAGTCCGCCGGTTTGGATCTGTCAGAGATGCAAATCGTTGATATTCACTCGCAAGAAGAAAGCGAACGACGCAAGCGATACGCCGATATTTTCTGGAAAAAACGGCAGCGCAAGGGCTTAACCCAAAATTCGGCCTACGAACTGATGTACAACTCCAACCATTTTGGCATCATGATGGTGGAAACCGGCGAAGCAGATGCGTTTATCTCGGGTATTGCCAGCAGGTACGGCGATACGATTGCCCCCGCCCTCCGGATTGTGGGCAAAAAAGACGGGATTGACAAGATTGCAGGTATGTATGTTATTATGACCAAAAAAGGCCCCTTCTTTTTCGCCGATACGACGGTTACGCTTCAACATACCGCCGAGTCGCTGGCTCAAACCGCTTTGCTTACGGCCTCTGAGGTGCGCAAGTTTAATATCGAGCCGGTCATTGCTATGTTGTCTTATTCCAATTTCGGTTCCGTACCCGACACCGATAGCGCCGTAATGGTCCGGGAAGCCGTTAAAATACTTCACAAAAAGTACCCCGATCTGATTGTCGACGGTGAAATGCAGGCTAACAGTGCTTTGAATGCTGACGTTCGCGAACGCATTTTTCCTTTCAGCAAATTGCATGGCAAGGAAGTCAATACCCTTATTTTTCCCGACTTAAACTCCGGAAATATTGCCTACAAACTCATGCAGGAAATCGGCGGCGCTGAGGTTATCGGCCCCATTCTGATGGGACTCAAAAAGCCGATTCACGTAGTGCCTATCGACTGCTCGGTAAGGGAGATTGTGAATATGGCCTCGCTTGCCGCCGTAGACGCCCAGTTGAGCGCCAAACGCAAGTAGGCCGTCATTCTTCATGCGGCCTTACCCGCAGAACCGGTAGTTTATGTTGATTCAATACTGCCACAGTATCGTTTTGTTGAGCCGCATCGGATTTATTTTTTAATATCGACAGGTCGGGCTGGCCTGCATCAACCCAAGCGGTTAGCCATGCCGAGCCAATCGCCTGTATGGCCGCCCGCATTCGCCGCTCCACCATGCCGTTGAGGGCTTTATGGTAGGCTTGGGCATAATCGGTACAAGGCGTGCGAACGATAACGCCCAGCCTTTCTTCAAAGCAAGACTGCGCATCGCTGGGATACACGGTGCTGAGTTGCTTTTCAAGCCGGAGCACACTGTCAACCAGCAAGTGGCTTTGTTGCACGATATCCCAGTAAAAATCCTGTATATCATTAACATAAGTAGCTTTACCTACAAAAAAATTGTATTGATCTATCGCGTATAATTCTGGCAAACGGCTTTCCCAAAATGCGTGGATACCCGTTTGTCCGCTCAACTGCCCGTTGTAGTTTTTTGTAGTATGCAAGGGCACATGGGCGTCGGCGATGTAATGGCCTATCTCTGCCGACAGTCGCAAAATTCGGGTGGATTGGTGCAGGCGAAAAGCCTCGGTGAGCTGGTATTGAATTTGGGGCAGGAAGTACGGTAACATGCCGTGTACAGAAAATGGCTCCAAGGCAATACCCGACTCACAATCAAGGGAAAAACCTTCCATGCCGGGTAATTTGCGCCATGCTGCACAGGAAATGAGCCGCTGTTCTTCATAATAGGCATTTCGAACGTGTTCGATGACAAATGCACGGTAAACTTCTGTGGGTATTAAGAAATCTTGCATCAGCTTGCCATTTGCCGTTAATTCCAACCTGATACTATCTGAATCGGGAGTAGTTCCCGGGGCGACAAACAGCTCGAGAGTATCTCCTATTTGTGTATAAATTTCATAATGCGTATTCAAAACCAGCGCTCGTGTCCAATCGCGGGGCAGAGAATCGAAGGGATTGTCGCCCCAATGGTCGAGGTCGATATAGTGGCGCACCGCCTCAAAATGGGTAGCATATCGTCGTTTATCGGGATCGACGGCGTGATCGGAGAGGTATTCCAAATGGGGTTTAAAGCCGGCAATCATTTCGGGGGGTAAGGTAAACACGGCCATTTTGTTGATGAGCCGGTGTCCGAAAAAACCCCAGGGCAGAAGTGGAGGGAATGTGCTGAGCCATATCAATAGCCCCGGCAACATTCCTGCGAGCAGGAAATGTGGCTGTTTCATTGTTTTCACTTGTTTTGTAACAGTTTAGCGATTGGGTTTAGCTAAACTGTTGCCTTGTTTTTTGGTAATAAAATGCTATTCAAAAAAAGCGTCGTACGCCCAGAATACTTTTCCGAATACCCGATGCTGCACCATCATAAAATCCTGGCCGTTGCAATCGGCGTAATACCGTTCAACAGCAGGCGCGGGCAGTTGTTGTCCGGTCTTGGGGTCAATGCCATCCTCGTAAAAGACAGGGTAAAACCTGACGGTGGATTCTTTGCCTGTCTTATCTTTTACCGTAATGACGCTAAATGGGATCAGTCTTGAAATAGAATCGCGCTGGGGCAATTTGTTTTCAAATCCTTCAGCTACCAGGCTTTTAAAGCCCACCAGGTAGGCTTCTGCTGTGCCTTTACTGACAGGTCTGCCGCTTTGGGCATTTATCTCATAAAAAGGCAGTACCGAAAAACCATTGCCCTCGCGTTGTAGCCGGAATGATTTGTTGCGTTGCTTGGGATACTCCACACTTACCGCCGCGATATCTTCCGGTTCAAAGGCAATAACCGTGCGATCGCGCCAGTCTTCACCGACAAGATTATAACGGAAGCGCAGGTTGCCTTCCCAGCCGGCCAGTTGCGTCACATAGGGCTCTTCGGCATCGGCATTCATCATGTACGTGCCCCGCTCGTCGCTGGTAGCGCCGCCCACATAAAACGACTTGATCAAATCGCCGCGCTTGTCGTATAGCTCA
>JAEUUQ010000115.1 GCA_016787505.1 Saprospiraceae bacterium
AATACCTCCATCGAGGCGCAGTTGCGCTGCTGTGCTTGCAAAGTGCTTGATGTAATGAAAGCCAGCAGTGCGAAAAGTAAAAAGTGTTTCATCTCAAAATGCTGTTTTTGTGAAATATTATTCAAAATACAAAGATAATACCCGATTATCGCTTTAATAGGTGTTGTTTTTGGCATCAGGGTTGCAAATGCATTAATTTTTTTGTGGATTGTTGTCGGTTGTCAGTAGTCAGTTATGGGTTGTGGGTTGTGGGTTCCTAAAGTCGCACAGTCCTAAAGTCGCCCCCTCGCCCCCTCACCCCCTCGCAACAACCCCCATCATTTCCGCCAGATGCAGGGCTTCGCTGTAGCGTTGGAAAAGAAAAACGGGAATATGCTGTTCTCTTTTGAATAGCCGGGATATACGGAGTGCTTTGCGGCGGTTCTGTACATCGTGGATAAAAATGGCTATGATTCTTTTTGGGTAAGCGCGGGCAATTGCAAGGTAAATTTCGGCGTCTTTTTCACCGCTGTCGCCCACCAGCAAAAAGGGCAGGGTAGGGTAGGTCTCCAAGATATGCGCGATCTGCCGGTATTTATGTCCCGGCTTCCCCTTGCGGTCGATAATGCCGAAATCGCGCAGCAATACGGGACCTTTGGGAAATTTGTTGAGGTGCAAAAACTCTTCGAGCAGGTCGTAGATATTCCAGGGACTGTTGGAGACGTAAAAAAACGGGTTGTCGTCGTTTGTTGAAGGGCCTTTTTGCAATGCGTTGAAAAAGGCGTCTACGTCGCGAAAAGCCCGGCGTTTTCCGGCATTTTTTAAAATAGTAAGGTACAACATCTGCAATTTCAGCAGCGAAGTAACCCCGGTTTGTATCACGGTGTCGTCCAGGTCGCTGATTATGCCGAAGGAGGCCTGCGAGGGGATGAGCAGTTCAGAGCTGACTCGCACATCTACTTCCTGCCAGGGCGTGCGGGTGAGCTGTACCTCGTAGTTGTACCAGCCGGTACTGTCGGCGGGCAGGGGCACGGGCAGGCGACTTTCGAGGTGGTAGTAGCCCTCGTCGTCGGTGGTGAGTTCAAAGGAGTTGTCGCCAATGTGAATCACCAGCTGTGCATCGGTGATCTCGTTGCTGTTGAAGCGCTTGGCCGTATTGATGAAATTTTGCCAGGTGCTGTCTTCCTCCGCCTTGCGGATGAATTTGTTTTGCAAAACCCGCCCGGTGATGGACACGTATTCGGGATTGCCAAAGCCCTTGTAATCGGCAATGACGAGCGGAGTATGGGGGCCTAGTCCCAGCGTAGCGCTAAACCTGAAACGGACCAGGTCGACCAGGTAACTGATCGCCCTGATGCCGTACAGTAAGCGTCTTCTCCAGGAAGCCATGGCAGATGTTACTGCTCAAACAGGGCGTCGACAAACGCCTGCTTGTTGAAAATCTGCAGTTTGTCGATCGCTTCTCCTACGCCGATGTATTTGATGGGAATTTTGAATTGGTCGGAAATGCCGATCGCCACCCCCCCTTTAGCCGAACCGTCTAGTTTGGTGAGCGCCAGGGCGGTGACTTCGGTCGCGTCGGTAAAATGCTTGGCCTGTTCGATGGCGTTTTGTCCGGTGGTGGCATCCAGCACCAGCAGCACTTCGTGCGGGGCGCCTTCCAGGCTTTTGCCGGTAGAGCGTTTGATCTTGCCCAACTCCTGCATGAGGTTGATCTTGGTGTGCAGGCGGCCGGCGGTATCGATGATGGCCACGTCGCAGTTGTTTTGCAGGGCGTATTGCACGGTTTCATAGGCCACGGCGGCGGGGTCGGCCTGCATGCCTTTGCTGAAAAAATCGCAGCCCACGCGGTCGGCCCATATCTTGAGCTGGTCTACGGCGGCGGCGCGAAAGGTATCGCCGGCGCCCATGACTACGCGCAGTCCGTTTTGCTTGAATTGCCAGGCCAGCTTGCCGATAGTAGTTGTTTTACCTACGCCGTTTACGCCTACCACCATAATTACGTATGGTTTTATGCCGCTGGGCAGGGCGTAGTCGTCCAGGTCTTCGGTATTGTTCTCCGCCAGCAGATTCACGATTTCGCTGCGCAGGATGGCATTGAGTTCTTCGGTGCCCAGGTATTTGTCGGAGGCTACGCGTGCCTCGATGCGCTCGATGATCTTCACGGTGGTATCCAGTCCCACATCAGAAGAGATCAGCACCTGCTCCAGCTCGTCGAGCACTTCTTCGTCTACCGTCGACCGGCCGGCGATGGCCTTGGTCAACTTGCCGATAAACGTCGTTTTGGTTTTTTCTATGCCTTTGTCGAGATCCGCCTTTTTATCGCGGTTGAAAAATTTATCGAAGAAGCCCATGAGGATGCAGCGGGTTAAGGGGTGTGATAAAACGAACAAAGAGGCGCTTCAATGGAAGGGCCTCTTTGTTCATGGAAAATATCATGAAGCGGAGCAAATTACTTCTTGCCGCTCAGAAATTCGTTTACTTTGTCCTTGTGGATCATCACCTCTTTGTAGGTGTATTTGCCCGTTTTCGGGTTTTTGATGCTTTGTACGATTTTGACAAAGTCACGACCCGAACCGGCGTTGGCGGAGCGCTGTGCAACCCTAGCGTTTTTTGATACCTTTGCCATGGCGTATTGAGTTTTTTATCTTGTTAGGAATTCATCACTACACATACAACAACGAAATCGCTTATTTGATTTCGCGGTGTACGGTTTTTTTCTTAAGAATAGGATTATATTTAATCAACTCCAGACGATCCGGGGTGTTTTTCCTGTTCTTTTGCGTGATATAGCGCGAGGTACCCGGCATGCCGCTTTTCTTGTGCTCGGTGCATTCCAGAATGATCTGCAAGCGGTTGCCTTTACTTTTCTTGGCCATTGTACTTCAATTAGTATGTGTAAGTTTTACAAATCAACACCCGTTTTCACCCCTTTGCTCTCCAGCTTCTTTACAAAAGCATACAAGCCCAATTTGTTGATGGTGCGGATGGCGCTGGCCGATACTTTGAGCGAAACCCATTCGCCCGTTTCCGGCACAAAAAATTTCTTCGTCTGCAAATTAGGCAAAAAGCGACGCTTGGTCTTGCGATTAGAGTGCGACACTTTGTTGCCCGAAATGGGACGTTTTCCAGTAAGTTGACAAACCTTTGACATGATCGTTTTCGCTTGTACTCAGTGATTTCTGTGTGACTCTGGGAGGACTCGAACCTCCAACCTTCTGATCCGTAGTCAGATGCTCTATCCATTAAGCTACAGAGCCGTTTTTTCCAAATGCGGATGCAAAGATAAAGTTATATCCAGTAAAGTAAAAATAATTTCTCAAAAAAAGTTTCTGTTCTCTGTTCTCTGTTTGTCTTTCTGCCCGCCCGCACCCCTAACCCCTAAAGGGGAACCCAACCCGCGAGCTGAGAAACCCCTTGCTGCGGGGGGCTCTCCCCTTTAGGGGCTGGGGGTGTGCGTATGGAAGCCGAAGCTTCGGCTGCTCTCTGTTAAAGTATAACTGGCAAAGATAAGGAACGGATAACAGAGAACCGACAACCCACAACCCACTACCTCATAAACGACCCCGACTTCCACTTCTTGCCGTATTGCAAAATTACAAAATACACACCCCTCGACCAATGCCCTACCTCAAAACGCTCGACTTTGGGACCGAAACGCGTGGGCGAAAACTCTCGATTGGCCATCAATTGTCCTAATACGTTGTATATCCTGAGCTGGTAGCCCTCCTCAAAATCCGGGGTTTCTATTTCTATATAGATGTCGTCTACAGGGGGGATGGGGTAAATTCTGGTGATGTCCAAATCGCCGGTAGAAGCCCCGCAGTCGGCCTGGAGTATTTCCAGACTGTTGAATATGTTGAGGCGCCCGCCGGTGGCGGTTTTGCCCGATAAGGCCTCTACGGGGTCTACGCTGTTGATCAGGGCCTCGCGGATGCGCAGGGCCGTCTGGGCGGGCTGCGTGCGGGCGCTGAGGGCCAGGTTTTCGCAGGGCAGGCTGTAGAGCAGGGCTATGGCGCCAGATAAGTGGGGCGCCGCTGCTGAATTGCCCCCGAATTCGCCGTAGCCGTCGCTCGTTTTAATGGTGTAAGAACCGTCGCCGGGCGACCCCATGTCGATAGATACGGCGCCATAGGCCGAGGTCTGGGCTATCTGGTCGCTCTGGGTAGTGTTGAGCACGTTTATGAGGAATTCGCTGGGACAGGTAGTGGGCATGTCGCCGTCTATTTCTACGTTGTAGGGACTGTTGGCTGCGCCGGCGCCGGTAAGTATGCCTACGTTGCCCAGCAGGTCGTACATGTTGCCCCAGGCAGGCAGTTGGTCGCAGAA
>JAEUUQ010000145.1 GCA_016787505.1 Saprospiraceae bacterium
CACGGTTGAGCTTCCCTGCGCCGTTTTGAACACTGCCGCCAAGGCAAAGGGTATTAGAAGGCCCAAACCGCTGGCAGCAAATGCAGGTCCAAAAATCTCACCGAGGTTCAGCGCTTTGATCACTTCGCCGAAGGCGCCGCCCGCTGCGGTGATCAGCAGGATACCTCCCGACTTGACCAGCGCAGCTTCGAGCATCTGATTGACGGCTGTTTTTTCTATTTTAGGAAATAAAGGCAGGCATAATAATATCCCAATCAACAGTGCCACTACCGGGTCGCCCGCCACTTTGATGAAGCTGAGCAGACCGCTAGAAATCGGAGTAGGCTCCAGCAAGACCAGCGATTTGACGGCAATAAGTGCCACAGGCGTCACCACCGGCAAAGCCGCCCAAAACGGAGAAGGCAGCCGATCATGCGGTTGGGTTGCCTGATAATCAATAACCTCCACCGAAGGTATTCCCCCCCGGCTATTCACCCATTTGGCCCAAAAATAACCCACAACAGCCGCCGGCAAGGCTGCCACTGCGCCCAACAACATCGTACGGCCGATATCAACGCCCAGGGTACCCGCCGCCGCCGTAATACCCGGATGCGGCGGCACGAGGCAGTGTACCGCATATAAAGCCGTAGCCAGGCTCAGCACCAGCCACACCCGCCGCCCGGGCGACTGCGCCGACAGCGACACCGCCAACCCCGACAACACCACAAACCCCGAATCGCAAAAAATGGGAAACCCTACCCCAAAACCGATGACACTCAACGCCAGCGGCGCCCGCTCCTCGCCGGTGAGGCCCAGCACCGCCCGGGCCAGACTGGCCGTGGCGCCTGCTTTTTCGAGCAATACGCCCAGTGTAGTGCCCAGCACGATGAGCAGTCCAATTTTTTCAATCGTGCTACCCAGCCCCACCTTTAACAGGGCTATGATTTTCTCACCGCCGAAACCGGCGGCTACTCCCGTCAGCGCCGCCACAAACAACAGCACGAAAAAAGCGCTGAGTTTCCAGCGCGCGGAGAGCAGCAGGATCAAGGCAATGGAGGCGGCGAGGAGGAGGGTGGTGTAGAGCATAGGTGTATACTTACCGCAATTTATCGAGAATTGCGGAGACCTCCGTCTCGCTTAATTCAAACATGTCGGCTAAATCTTCAATAGACGTGCCGCCTGCAAAGGATTTCAATACGGCTCGCTCGATCCTTTTTTGCGTTATTTCAATAGTTTTCACCTTCTCTTCAATGGCTTTGTCCTTTTCTTCGATGACTTGGTCTTTGGCTTCGATGACTTTTTCCCTGGCTTCAATGATTTGCTCCTTCGACATAATCTGTCGCTGATAATCCTTAATCTCCTCGATGATATCGTCTTCCCCTTCCATCGTTTCCCGGACGACCGGGTCGGCCACGGCTTTTTGCAGGCGGCACAACAAGGGGCGGTAGCGCTCGGGGAGCTCATCCTCATCAACGGCGAGAAAATGGGGGTTGGAAGTGACGGACGACTGGTCGAACAATGCCAGCAGTTGTTCAAGTTCGGTGCGGCGACGGCCTTCGAGGTAGGGTATCTGGATGATGATGCTGTCGTGGGTCAGGCTTTCGATGAATTCCTCTTTTTCGTGGATTTGCTCGCCGGTGGCGGCGTCGATGTAGGCCCGGTTGACTCGCACTACGGGTGCTTTGACGTGCGCCAGCGTATGGCCCAGGAAATAAATACTCAGGATTGGAAGCGCCTTGCGCCGGGGATATTCGGCAGACTCCTCGCGCACCACGTTTTCTTTGTTGGCGTATTGCTCGCCCAGGTAGCGCCGGAAGCGCATGATATCGCCGGCCATTTTGGCTTTTTGCAGCTCCAGGATGACTAATTCCTGGTTGCCGTCGGCATCCAGGATGCGCGCGTTGAAATCCATGCGCAGCACCGTCAGGAGTTCGCCAACAGGAAAATGGTGCTCCGTGGGTCTGAATTCGAGCGAAGCGACTTCTTTGCCGATGATGGCCGACAGCAGCAGTTTAGCCACTTTTTCGTCCCGCATCAGGTATTTGAAAACGACATCGTAAATGGGGTTAGCTATTTCTACCATACCAGCACGAATTTTACCCACAAGGTACGGAAAATTATTGTTTTTGTCAAACAAAAAATGTTGGAATTAGTACCAATAGCTTCACTCCATAAAACAAAAAGGCCGGCGCCACATCGGGCGCCGACCTCTTTATTGCATTTTTTTGAAACTTAATTCAGTGCAATCTCCTTTTTCGCCAGGTAAAAATCAACCTTTTCATAAGTCGTATTGGCGATGCGCTCGTCCATTTCCACCAGCGTTTTTGGCGGCGGCACGATAGCCTTGTCGCCTCGGCGCCAGTTGACGGGCAGGGCGCACTTGCACTCGTCGGCGGTTTGCAGGGCAATGAGTGCCCGCTGTATTTCGTCCATATTGCGGCCCACGTTGAGCGGGTAGTACATAATCAAGCGGATCGTACCTTTAGGGTCAATGAAAAACACGGCCCGTACGGCTGCAGTCTCACTCTCACCGGGGTGCAACATCCCGTAGAGATTGGCCACCTTCATATCGAGGTCGGCAATGATGGGGAAGTCCATATAAACCCCTGTTTTTTCCCGCACATTATTCACCCAGGCCAGGTGCGAGTGAATACTATCGATGCTGAGTCCGATGAGCTTGGTATTGCGTTTAGCATAGAACTCCTTGTCAACGGCAAAAGCCGACATTTCAGTAGTGCAAACCGGGGTAAAGTCGGCAGGGTGCGAGAACATCACTACCCAACTGCCCTTGTTGAACTCCGAAAACTGGAGTTCGCCCGTAGTAGCTTTTGCTTTAAAATCAGGCGCTTTGTCGCCGATGCGAGGCATGCTTCCTATTACTTGATTATCCATGATGAGAAGTTATTATTGAATTGAACTGCGTTTGAATAAATGACGCTGCAAAGGTATCGCCGCCAGGCGCCGTTTATCAGTAATCCATATCACAATATGTATATTTTGGGGCCTTCTGCCAAATGTTCGAAGAAGTGAGGGTCCTCCTCCTGTTTTTCGCAGGCCCAGTGTTGGTTGTATTCCAGGAATTTTCCGACTACTCTTTGTATCTGATTAAATATTTGTAGCGCAAAGGTAGCGTGGTAGAATAGGGATGATGCATGATGTGGTTCACAATGGAAGGCCTGTGCTCTTGCAATACGCAAAATCAACGCGCCCAATTGTCGAAACGCTATACAAAGGCACATTTGTCATCCAATCTTGTGCCCGGAAGGGGTTCATCGAGGTACGAATCGCCGTGCGGGGGTTGTATTTTTCTATAAAAACTTTCAAACTTTTAGCCTTTATACCGCACGCCGCCAACTCATCCCGACCTGTTGGTACGGGACAAGTTGTGCATAACTTTTCCGGTTTAGCGTTATTATCTTACTCGCCAAATATAAGCCCAAAGCTATATCGACAGCCGGCAAGCACCTCCGGCTGCGCGGGGGCAGGCCGAAGAGTTGCGGGAGAGGTTGTGGGGGTGTGACAACTTATTATTTTTTATACTGCGCCTTAGCTTTCGCAATTGCAGCGTGTAGCTTGGCCTGAAGCACTTCCCGTGGTGGCAGTTCAGTAAGGTATTGCGCCACCCTGATATTACCCTGATCTAACATCAGCAATTCGATATGTTCGTCGGCTTTGCCGGAGCAGAGGATCAATCCGATGGGCTGATATTCGCCTTCTACCATTTCATGTTTTTCCAGCCATCGCAAATAGAGCTCCATTTGGCCTTTATCCTGTGGCCTGAACTTGCGCAATTTCAGGTCGATGGCCACCAGGCGTTTGAGGCGACGATGGAAAAACAGGAGGTCGATTTTATAATCTTCTCCATCGATGACAATGCGTTTCTGGCGCGCCAAAAAGGCGAAATCGGTGCCGAATTCAGTGATAAAACGCTGTATTTCAATCAGAATAGCCGTCTCCAGGTCTTTTTCGGAATAGGTATCCTTAAGCCCTAAAAAATCGAGTATGTAGGGGTCGCGAAATACAAAGTCTTCCGTGATAGTATCGGACTGCTCCAATTGCCTCAATTCGTGCTGGATTAATTCATCAGGCTTGCGGGATATGGCGGTTCGCTCGTATAGCATGGAGTCTATGCGCTCTTCCAGTTGGCGGGTTCCCCAGCCTTCGATACGGCACATTTCCATGTAAAAACGGCGTTTTAGGTCGTCTTCGATGCGTAGGAAGATTCGAAGGTGCGTCCAGCTGAATAGTTGACGCAGTGCGTCAACTATTTGTATATCCGGAAAATCAGTTGCAAAACGGACAAAAAGCCAAAGATTATAACGGTTGAAGCTACTACCAAAATCCGCTGTAAGCCGTTCACCCAAGTTTTTAATAACCTTTTTCCCAAATTCAGCACGCTGACTTTGAAGAATATCGTTTCTAATTCTTTGGCCTACATGCCAATAAAGCAATACCCGCTCGCTATCCACTGCCCGAAAAGCATTTTTTCGGGCTTGCAATACGAGGGCTTTGATGTCCTGGAATAATTTGTTTTCAGTCTGGAGTAGGAGTTTGTCGTTCATGATATTAAATTTCTAACAAAAGAACGACAAAAAATTTATTTTTAAAAACAATTTGTTTGTTTTTTATCGCACTGTTAACCCCCTTTTACCTAGACTCCTCTCGACATCCGGTTTTGTTGCAAAAAGCTATATCTTTGTATACAACCAATTATTAATATTAAAGGATATTTGACGACCATCGACACCTTCATTGCCAAATGGGCAGCTTCCGGCGCTGCTGAACGCGCCAACGCCCAACTCTTCGTCGCCGAGCTCTGCACTCAACTCGGCGTGGAAGCTCCGCAACCCAAAACACCCGACGAGAGCGCCAATGCTTACGTGTTTGAAAAAACTATTCCCGGCGCCGGCGGCGCTAAAAACTTCATCGACTGTTACAAACGCGGCCATTTTGTACTCGAAGCCAAGCAGGGCGCCGATGCCGACGAGAGCGCCGCCCCCCTCTCCGAAGCGGGCGAACGCCGCCGCGCTCAGCGCAAAAGCGGCCACGGCCGCCGCGGCACTGCCGCCTGGGATACGGCTATGGAAAAAGCCCGCAAACAAGCCGAAAACTATGCCCGCCGCCTGCCCCACGAAGAAATTGCCGACGGCGGCCGCCCACCCTTCCTGATGGTGGTCGATGTGGGGCACAGCATTGCCCTGTACGCCGACTGGAGCCGCGCCGGCGGCCACTATATTCCTTTTCCCGACCCACAACAATACCGCATCCATCTCGACGGCCTGCGTGACGAAACCGTTTGCGAACGCCTGCGATTGGTGTGGACCGACCCGCTGGCGCTCGACCCCAGCCGCCGCAGTGCCCGCGTGACCCGCCAGATCGCCGACCGCCTCGCCAGGCTGGCCCGCTCGCTCGAAAGCGCTTACGGCGGAGACCCCGTCGGCGCCGAACGGGTGTCGGGGTTTCTTATGCGCTGTTTGTTTACTATGTTTGCCGAAGACGTCGGACTGCTGCCCGAAGGCGGATTTACCCGCCTGCTCGACGCCACCCGCCAATAAAATCTTCAAAATTATCGCGATGCACCCCGGCTAAGTCGCTTCCTGAGCGGTCTTCGGCAAAGGCGGTGGGGAGGCGCGCCAACTTATTCTACAATTTGAATTCATATGCGCTCAGACGGCCGTCACACTCTACGATGTAATCTATTTCCGCACCCTGATGCTTGCGATTGGGGCGCCAAGCCTCCTGATGCAGGTACTTGAGTCGTTCAACTACCAGAAAATTTTCCCATAGGGCGCCTTTCTTATAGCTCAAGTGCAGCCTGCCATTTTGGACGTGTTGCATACTTGTAAATACTCGACTAATTTTCAATAAATGCTTCTTCCTTTAAGCAAAAAATGATTAATTTTGCTTTTTATAAAAACCAATCATGGATACGCTTATCGCTCGTTCTAATCAGTTGGTCATGCAGGCAGACAGGTCGTTTGTCCGTTTTCTGTACGACCAGATACAGTGGGACTGGAGGCTAATCGGCATTCGGGGTTTCCGGGGCGTGGGTAAGACTACCCTGATGTTGCAGCGGATGCAAGAGGCGCACCCGGTGGGAAAAGCCGAAGCCATTTTTTTGTCGCTGGATAATCTGTATTTCATGGACAACCGCCTGTGGGATACCGTGGATGCGCTGCAGGCAAGGGGCTACCGCTATTTTTTTCTGGACGAAGTGCATAAATATCCGGATTGGGCCAGAGAAGTGAAAAACATTTACGACGCTTTCAGCGATGTAAAAATCGTTTTTACCGGCTCTTCGATAATAGAATTGAATAAACTCGATGTGGACCTGAGCCGGCGGGCAGTGCTGTATGACCTCCCTGTATTGTCATTCCGGGAATATCTGGCATTAAGCGAAAACATCCGGCTGCCGGCGCTTCGCCTGGAGGAAATCCTGGCCAACCACCTCGAAATCGCCTTGGATATCGTACAGAAGATCAAACCGCTCCGGCACTTGCCGCGCTATTGGGAACTAGGGTGTTATCCTTATTTTACCGAATCTCCGGAGCTGTACAGCCGCAGGCTGGCACAGACCATCCAGTTGGTAGTAGAGAGCGATCTGGCTTTTGTGGAAGGTATCCAGGTGCGGCAGACGCGCAAAATATTGCAGTTGCTGCAGGTGGTGGCGCAGTCCGTACCGTTTGCCATTAATGTAAGCAAAGTAGCGGAGCGCATTCAGATTGAGCGCAATACCCTGCTAAAATACCTGCATTTTTTGGAAAAAGCAGCTCTTCTCGCCTTCCTTCGGGCGCCGGAAAAAGGCCTGTCTGCTTTTCAAAAGCCGGAAAAAGTGTACCTGGACAATCCAAACCTCGCTTATACCTTGTCGCCTCAACGCGCTGACAAAGGAAATTTGCGCGAAACGTTTCTTTTCAATCAGTTGCGCCAAATCTGCCCGGTGCATTTTACTCCGGCCGGCGATTTCCTGGTGGACAACCGGCTTGTATTAGAAGTTGGCGGCAAAGGAAAAACGTTTGAGCAAATAAAAAACGAACCGCAGGCGTGGCTGGCGCTGGACGACATAGAAACCGGGCATGGGAATCGCATACCTTTGTGGTTATTCGGCTTGCTGTATTAATTAGTGTCTGTCCATTTAGTCGAGTGTCTGTTCTTTAGAGTTCGAGAGCAAGGCACGCGAAGCCTCCAAAAGCGAGAGTTTACTCGCGTAAATGACCGATTTTGGGGGCGAGTGTAACGCAGCTATCGGACTATAAAGACGGACACTAATTATACTTCGCGCCCGAGCCTGTGTCACGCCCAAAATTTGAAACCGCCCCACTCGTCATCGCCCTACTTAAACCTCACCACTAACTCAAAAGCTTCCTGCTGAGCGCCCGCATTCCCCGGCACTTTCACCCGCACCGTATTGCCATTGATCTCTGCATCCTTGAGGTTGACCTCCTTTACTTTTCCGGGGAAGTGGATGAGGTATTCGAATTGCATAGCGTCCCCCAATAGCTGGAACATTTGCATGGCTTGTTCTTCTTCGTTTTTCAGATTGTCCGGGGTATAAACAGGGCGGGAAATGCGAAATTCGTTCTTTTTCAGGCTGTACGCGGGGGTTTGGCCCTTCATCATATTCAACATAGCTTGATTCGAAGAATCTTGTCCCATTCCTCCCCCGCCAAGCGATTGTATCATGTTCAGGGCATTGGGGACGCCATTCATGGCATCTATATTTTTAAACTCCTGGATTACGCTGAAAAAATAGACATTTTCCGCTTCGTTCATTTTGATGCGAATCCGCGTATTGGTCATTGATTTAAACAGGGTTTTCATAGCTTCTTTTTCCTGGGTCGGTACATTTTCATCCCCTTCCTCCTTAAGCTGCTGCCAAAACGCCTCTTCAGTCGAACCAGTCTTTTTTATTTCTTCTTCAAAAACAGTCCCCAGGTCGATGAGCGTATCCAGGTTTCCGCGTTTTAGTAATTCAGAAAACGGATCGGAAGCGATATTCGCGGTATCAACGCCGTTTTCCGCATTCATTTGGTTTTCCGACATTTTCATAAAAGGAATTAATGCGGCCATATCTATTTTGACTTCCTGGCGGATCGAGCCGTCTTCACTGATCCAAATCTCTTCGGTGGTGGTACAACTGCCAAGCGCAAAAAGGATAATCAGGCTGGTGGAAAAAAGAAGGGGTTTCATTGATCAGATTTTTATTGTGTATTGCTATATACGCTACACCCACATTTAATTACAGGCGATATCCCACAAAAAAAACCGGGCAAAAACCTGTGTTTTTGCCCGGTGTATATTTTAAGCAATAGCTTTTTATTTCACTTTTCCATACACCCAACCAATCACACCCCCGGCAACCGCGCCTGCAATAGTATTGCCCAACAAGTCGATAGGAAGCCAGTTCAGTTCATAGGCTTTGAAAGTAGAATGCGTCCACAGGCCGTACCACAATACGATCAGGAAAGTGATCCAGGCGCCGGCCCAAAGGCCGCCTTTGAAGGTGCTCACGCCAAAGCGGTAGAGTAAAATGGCTACCAATAGGCCTTGTGAAACGTTAGCCAAAATCCATGCCCAAACGGGAGCTTCGGCCATTTGGCGCACACAGGCTGCGTTTTCTGCGTACCACTTCTCGCCCATTTGTCCGAATAATCCCATGAAGATGGCCATGGCCACTACCATGCCGGTAACCGTGCCGGCCAATGTTCCGTAAATGATCTTCTTCTCCATTGTAAGCAATTTTTTGATGGTGACAAAATCAAATAAAAACCTGTGGCAAAGATGCAGTCACTCGAGGCATTCGGCCTTTCAATCATGTCGCAGGTATTTTTGATTTTGTCGCAGGCGATGGTTTACGTAGCCTTTCAATACTTTCCATTCGACTCCGCTCAACGACCGGCAAGGATCGCACGGTCGCACAGTCGTAACGTCGCACAGTCGCCGTTTCGACTCCGCTCAACGACCAACAAGGATCATACGAGTCGTACAGTCATAAAGTCGTAAAGTCATTCTAATGCGCTACCGCCTGCACCGACTCCTTCTTATGGTCGTATTTAAATACAAATGGAAATATTAATCCCAGCACAAGCGCATATCCCGCAAAGGTAAACCAGATACTCGGCCAGTCTTTTACGCCATTGGTGGTAAAATAATCGACTACCCAGCCGCTGAGGGTGCCGCCGATGAAGGCGCCCAGGCCGTTGGTCATGAGCATGAAAAGGCCCTGCGCGCTGGCCCTGATTTTGACGTCGGCTTCTTTTTCTACTACCAGCGAACCGGAGATGTTGAAGAAGTCGAAAGCCATGCCGTAGATGATCATCGACATAACGAGGAAGATCAGCCCCGACCCGGGATTGCCTATGCCAAAAAGGCCGAAGCGAAGCACCCAGGCAAAAATGCTGATCATCATTACTTTTTTGATGCCAAATCGCTGCAGGAAAAACGGTATGGTGAGAATAAATAAGGTCTCCGAAATTTGAGAAACTGACATTAATAAACCGGGATGGGTCACGGCAAACGAATCGGCGTAGTTTTTGTCAAAATCGTGCAAAAACGGCTCGCCAAAGGTGTTGGTGATCTGTAGCGCCGCCCCCAATAACATGGCAAAAATAAAGAATACCGCCATCCTGGGTTTTTTAAACAAAGCAAAAGCATCAAAACCTAAAGAGGTGGCCAACGAGGTTTTTTCTTTGGTTTTTGTCGGCGGGCATTTGGGCATGGTGAGGGCGTAAATCCCCAGCAGCAGCGCCGAAGTGGAGCTTACGTATAACTGCATCGGACTTTTATTCCAACCCAATAAGTCTACTACCCACATGGCACATATAAATCCGACGGTGCCCCAAACGCGAATAGGAGGAAAATCCTTTACCACATCAAACCCATTTTTTTTCAAAATGTGATATGACACCGTATTATTTAGCGCTATGGTGGGCATATAGGCCATAGAATTTAGCAACATGATCCAGTATAACGTATTGGGATCGGTCTCTGTAGAAGCCCAAAACAACAGGGCGGCCCCTGCGATATGACAGGCCCCCAAAACCCTTTCTGCATTCACCCATTTGTCGGCCACCATGCCCAACAAAGCAGGCATAAACAAAGAAGCGAGGCCCATTGTGGCATACACGCTGCCTACCACGCCGCCGCTAAATCCCAGGGTGTTGATCATGTAACCGCCCAAAGAAATTAGCCAGGCGCCCCACACGAAGAACTGCAGGAAGTTCATTACAATAAGCCGATGCTTTATCGTCATGTTTGCTGTATTTGTTTGTCGTCAAAAATATTAAAAAAATGAACAGTGAACAGATACATCCTGGGCAATCGCCCCCTCACCCCCTCTCCTCATCGCCCCCTCTAATCCGTCGCTCTATTATACTTCCTGAGCAATTCCCTGATTCTGTCATGCGGAATCGCAAAAAACTTATTGCCATTGATGCCATCCAGGTCACGAGCGGCGATCATGGCATTGATTATAGCTTCTTCGGTGGCCTCAACCGTGGCTTTGTAAACAGCGTCGAGTTGCCATTTGGGCAATACGCGCCAGGTTTCAAATGGGGAATCGGCGGCGTATTCGGGGGAGGCCGTAGAAAGCGCCAGGAAGATATCTCCCGAGCCGTTGTGCGAGATAGAGCCGGTGCGCGCTATACCGTGCGTAGCCCGCTTGGCTACCTGCTTGAGTTGGCCGGGCAACAGGGGCGCATCGGTAGCGATGACTACGATGATAGAACCGTCTTTTTTTCTTCCCGTATTTTGAATGGGCTGTAGTTCGGTGATCTCCTTGCCCATGGGCACGCCGGCAATGGTCAGCTCCTGGCGGATGCCGAAATTTGCCTGCACAAATACGCCCAATGTATATGAAGTGGTGGAGTCGATGTTGAATACGCGCGAGGAAGTGCCGCTACCGCCTTTAAAGCCATAGAGCCACATGCCCGTGCCCCCGCCTACATTGCCTTCGGCTACGGGGCCCGTAGCAGCTTTGTCGAGGGCTTCCCACACATGTTCGGGTTTTACGTGGTAGCCGTTGATGTCGTTGAGGCCGCCATCCCAGGTTTCGCCTACGACTGGCAATCCAAATGAAAAATCAAAAAAATCGCCGGTAGAAAACTGCCTGAAACACCAGGCGCCGATGGCGTCGCGCACGGTGCCTACGCTATTGGTATTGGTAATGCCCACCGGGCCGTAGCCCATGCCATAGTCTTCGAGATAGGGTAATCCCGTCATTTCGCCGTCTCCATTGAGTGAAAACCAGGCTGCAGGGTAAAAGCCGGCGGTTTTGCCTTTCGGCAAAATGACGGTCACACCGGTACGCACGGGTCCTTTTCCCACTTTCAACTCACCTTCGCCAGAAATAAGCGTGGTGTAACCCACCTCGATACCGGGGACGTCAGTAATGGCGTTGAAATAACCCGGGGGTCCGTCAAAAGGAATACCCAGGTCGCGCGCGCGAACACCTTGAGCCATAGACAACGTAGTTGTATAGGCGATGAGCCAGGTTATTAGCAGGTATTTCACTGTAATTTATTCGTTTATGGGTCTATAGGTTTATGGGTTTATTTCTATCAACCCATAAACTTATAAACCTATAAACCCATAAACTAGGTTACATCAAACGACTTCACCTCCGGGATGTGTTCTTCCCCTTCTTCAGGCTTGTGGGGCGTTTTGAGTACCAAAATAAAAAAGTATATCGTCACGGCGGTTACCGTGATATATGAAGCCAGCATAAGGATCAATGCAGATGTTTTCATGATGTAAACCTCCCTTCTTTTATTCTTTTGCGATAAGCAATATACACCAATACCGCGATACCGATCCAAACGCCCAACAGCAGTAAGCGGCCAAAAATGACGGCGCCATTGGTGTCTGCGGTCAGTTTGTCCCAAATGCCGGGTAGGCTGCCGATGAAGACAGCGCCGAGAAGTAGCGGCGTAATGAATTTAATAATAAATTTAAAAATACGCGGCACCTTGATATCGGCGCCGGAAGTGATTTCCGCCCAGCCTTTGTCCATGCCGAAGACCCAGGCAAACAGGATGATTTCAAACAGGGCAAAGACTACAAGCGAAACCGTACCTGCCCAATAATCGAATTCGTCGAATACCCCCTGCTTGAAGAAGAATACAGCAGGAGCGCCTAGTATCAGGATAAACAAACCAAATGACCATGCTGATTTTTCGCGGCTCATGCCGAATTCGTCGCGAAGGAAGCCCATAAACGGTGTTCCCATGGCAAGCGAAGACGTGATACCGGCAAAAAACAACAAGCCAAACCAGAATATCCCCGCTATCACCGCCAATATCGGGCCCCATTGCTGGAACAAATAGGGCAGTGTGCGGAAACCGAGCCCCAGACCGCCTACGCTATTTACTAAATCGGTCATGCCCTGGATGCCAAAGTAACCCACCGTAATAGAAATGACGATAGAACCGCCGAGTACTACCTCGACAAATTCGTTCATCCAGCCGGCACTCATGGCATTCAGCGCTATGTCATCACGCGAACGCAAATAGGAGGCATAACATTGAATACTACCCATGCCGACAGACAAGGTGAAAAATATCTGTCCGGCCGCTGCCAGCCATACATTGGGATCCCATATCGATTTTAAATCCGGCGTCCATAGATAATCCAGGCCGACCGTTCCGTCGTTGATGGCGCCTTCGCTGCCTGCCTTGAGGGTGACTGCCTTGATGGCCAGTATGATCCCAAACAAGATAAGCAAGGGCATGCCGATTTTGGCCACTTTCTCTACCCCGCCGCTTAATCCTCTCGACAGGATATAGGTATTTAAAAATAAACACAACAACCAAAAGATGACGGCTTCATAAGGGATGCCGGTGGTTGAGGTGGTTATGTCGGTATAATTATCAAAAAAGGAAGATACCTGCGTCTGGTCCATTGGGCTAAAAGTGCCTACCACCGAATGGTAAATATAAGCCAGCGTCCAGCTTTCCAGATAACAGTAATACGCGGCTACAGCCAGGTTGGTAAAGATGCCGAATACGCCGATGTATTTCCAAAAGCGCTGTTTCGACATAGAGTCAAGTATGAAAGGCGTGCTGTGGTGGCCAAAGCGCCCGCCGAAGCGCCCCATCGACCATTCTACAAATAACAAAGGAAGTCCCATCAGCAGAAAACAAACCAGGTAGGGAATGATAAAACTACCCCCGCCGTTTTGAATGGCTTGTACCGGAAATCTCAGGAAGTTGCCCAAGCCCACGGCGTTGCCGGCCATTGCCAGTACTAAGCCTACCCGTGAACCCCAGGATTCGTTGTGTTTCGTCATGGTTTAGATGTTAATTGCTCTTTTACGTTGCTGTTATGCTTTTGCATGGCGCGTAGCTGCAAATGCATAATGATGATATGCAATATCCACGTAAACCTCTGCTAAATTTTTCTATCCACCAATTTTTCAATCAATTTTTTGTGACGGGCGGGGGAACAAGATGGGAAGGGGAAATGACGAATGAGGAATTACGAATTACGAATAGCTTAAGATCAATTGATTAATAATCAATATTTTGCATTCATTCGTAATTCGTCATTCGTCATTCGTCATTAACAATTAGTTCAATTGGAAGCGCACGACCAGGCCTCCGGAAGCATCGGTACGGGGGAAACCGGAAGACGTTTTGGGCACAGTGCGCCGGTAATCAAAGAACAAACGCAGGCTAAGGCGCTTGTTGAGCTTATATTCTGCTGAGGGCGACAACGACAGTGCGTAGTTGCCTCGCGTGGGCTCGGCGGGGCTATCGTCGAGCTTGTGGGCAAGCGTCACATCGTCGCGAATCGAGAAATTGCACTGGATATCCAAATCCTTCCCCTGCAGTTGGGCACTGCGGCCTCCCGGCTGGTTCGGGTTTTGGGTAGGCTTCTGTTCTTTCTCTTCTTGCTTCGGCTTCTTGCCCTTTTTCTTACTACCCGTCAGGAAGGGGATATCTACGTTGCGAAGCAGATAGCCGAAACCTATCGTAATCTCTTTCGTTTGCGTCTCTGCCAGCAAGCGGTTGACGGTACTCAGCGCCAGGTTGCGCGACTTTTTATAATCGGCGTTAAACGAGATGCCATTCTGCAAGGTAGCTTCTACTGCGATGAGCGGCGAAAATGATTCCTGGATGACGACTTCGGGTATTTCCAGGCGGGCGAAGAAGTTGCCCGACAAGGTATCGCGGCTGCCATTGCTGCGGTTGGCCAGGTAGTCGAGGCCGGTGCGATAGCTGTTTATCGTCATCGTAGTTTTGTAGCCGTGCGACAAGCTGAAGTTGCTGAAGATATCTTTGAACAAGGGTATTTTACCAAGCCCGTTGTACGTAAGTCGCCAGTTGAGCTTCGGCATGGTCTTAAATAAATCAAGATCAATGCTGCGGGCATCCTGCTTGGTATAAGCCGCGATAAATGCAGGGATCATGATCTCCTGCTGGTTTTTACCGTAGCCGTCGGTGTACCCCAGCTCGGCCAGGTTGGGGTCGGAGTGGATGCCCGTACCCAGTCGCTGGGAAAGGATGAGCTGATTGGCTTCGAAGGTGCGGAACAAGGTTATGATCTCGTCACGGCTGTCTTGGAACAAGGTCTGCAAGGCGGAATACGACACGGTCATCGACCCCATCTGGGCAGGCACGGCGTGCGAATAATCGGTTATGCCGTTGCTGGTGGTGTCTTTGAACGTCTCTGTATGGTTTTCGGTATACGTTTTATTGGCTTCAATTTCTATCCGGAAATCGCGGAACGGCTCCAGGGTGAGGCGCCCGTCAAAGGTCTGCGAGTAGTCTTGTACCACATCCTGGTTGAGATACAGGCTGGTAGTGAGCCAGTTGCGGTTTTTGTGCAGCCAGTCGCGATCCTCCTGATAATAGTCGGGTTCGCGCAGGGTTCGGATGGTGGGTTGCATGCCGGCCACAAAATCCCAGCCCGGCGCTCCGAAGCCCGATTCCATGCCTAGGATATTGGACCTCGGCATAAAGCCGGGCACCACCGTGCGGAACTGCTCGGTATAGGTCAGCCTGGCTTTTCTCAGCAGCAAAAGCGGTCTGATGAGTATGCGCTCGGCTACACTGGGTTCGGTATCCTTTTTCTTGGCGTTTTTCTTGTCTTTGCTATCCTTGTCGTCGGCAACTTTGCCGCTATCGTCTGTTTCCTGTTGCTTGTCATCCGTTTTGCCGCCCTTGCCCTTGGGTTTTGGCGCGGCGCCGCGGTTGATTTTTTTCAGGTAGCCAATCTGGTCGTACAATTTGTCAAAGCTCAGGTCGGCATTGATAGACCTGGTTTGGCGGTTCTGGATGACGTTGCCGAGGCTGTCTACGTTGAGTGCTGCGGCATTCCAGGCGTAGCCGGCCTGGTACTGCGCCCTGATCTGCAGCCAATCCATAAATGGCAGCAAGCGCAACGGCAGGTTGTAGCTTATATTGATGTCGTGTTTGTACATCTTGGGGCGGCCCAGCTCGCGGATGTTGTTCCAGATACTGTCTCGACGGTACTTGCGGATATCGCCGATATTGGGGTCTTCCAGCATAGCAATTTCGTCGGGTTCGTCGATAACGGCGTTGTTGTTGGCGTTAAAACTGAATTTGAGCGAGCGGGTCAGGTCCCATTGCAGGGTATAGTCGCGATCCCAGGTGAAGCGCTTATTAAAGAAGGTATTATAGCGCTCGTCTACCCCGGCAAAGCGATAACGGGTGCGGGCAAAATTGCGGTCCATCACCGTGCTGAAGGTCAGGGTATTTGGCAACGGGTTAAAATTGATTTCCTTGACCAGCTTGAGGTATTTATCGTCTTTGATCAGTTTTTTAAACGGTTCGACGTACTTGGCCGGACGGGAATACGTATAGTTGATTCCGCCGGTATAGCGTTTCTGGCGGTCGAATTCAATGATGGGGTCCCGGCGGTCGGTTTCCGTATAACCGTAGCTGGCGCTAAAATTTTCGATATCCCAGGGCTTCGGCGTCTTCGGTTTTGTGGCCGCGCCTCCTCCGCCGGCGCCACCGGCGCCGCCTGTGCCGCGTTCTTTGCGCACATTGGTAAAATTATAGGTAGTGATATTGGTTACATCCTGGGCTTGTACCCGCAGCGAGTCGCGTTCCTGGGCTGTGTCGGCGTCTTTGAGCTTATCGCTAAGGATCACATCGAGGTCGTAGGGGTCGAATTCGGGGGTGCGTGTGGCGTTAGATATCTGCGCGAAGAAGGGCACCTTGAGGTTCCATGTTTCGGGCAGGAATTTGTTGAGTTCCACATTGGCGGCCAGGTCGTAGCCGGTCACACGTTCGCGGCTGCGTTCGTGTACGCGATCGTCGAGCGCGCCAAAGCCGATAGAGTTAAAATTGCCCGAAAGGGTCACATTACCCAAGTCCGCCAGTTGCATGTCTACGCGGGCAATAGCTGCCACGCCGCCGCGTTCGTCGAGTCCCGAGAGGCGCAATTCGTTGGCCCACACCTCGGCGCGATACGAAGCGCCGTCGCCGGTGTAGGGGTTTCGCACCCCAATCATGGCTACCTTGACGTAGCCCAGGTTGGGGTTTCCTTTTACCTTAATGACATGCGACAATGCGGGGTTCGTGGGATCTAATGCGCGTACGAATTCGGAAGTAGCACTGGCCCCGGTTTGGTTGCGTTCTTCTTTAAGTTCGCGCAGAAGTTTGAGTTGGAAATTAAATTCGTTTTCAGCGCGCCAAACTTCCTGCTTGTAGCGGGGGTCGCTGGGCGGCAGGCCGGTGATGAAGTCGGGGTTTGACATCGTCAGCGGGATCTCGTATTCGTAGTAGTTATTCTGGAAGTCGCTACCCAAACGCATAAATACGCGCAGGCCGCCGTCGGGTACGTCCTGATCGGGTGCTTCAGCGTGGACGAACATCTGGAGTTTGTCATATACGCGCATGTCGGCTTCCGTAATTTTGAATACGGCGCGCGCATCGCCGTCGCAAAGGCTGTTGAGGCGCAGCGACAAAGACTGTTCGTTCTGGAGTGCCTGGAAAACGCCCAGCGAGCGTTCGCGCTGAATGCCTTCGGGCAGGGTATAGTTAAACGGCAGGCGGCTGCTGTTTTCTTCGATATTGACGGCGTCGATTTCAAAGTTGGTTTCTACGCCATTGCAATTATCGGGCACGCCGTTGATATCGCGGCCGGTGAGGTCTTGCGTATACCGGCGCCATTGGTTGCGCACCAGTTCAAGGCGGGCAAAACGCAGATAAGTATCTGTTTTAAAGCCCTTCATATACATCCGCATAAAGAGGATAGAGCGGAAGTCGATAATACCGCCCACGCTTTTTTTGTTGGGCGTATTCAAGGGTATACGGAAACGATACCATATGCGGCCGTTGCCAGCTTCTATGCGGTCGGTGATAAAGGGTGTGCGACTGCGGTCTACTTCGCGGCGATTAAAGGGGTCGACAAACAAGGGAATTTCGTACTGAAAATACGATTCCGATTCGTTGAGCGAGAAGTCCTGGTTGAGGTCTTCCATATCGGGCGTATTGGTACCCGATTGCCGTTCTTCGTTGCCGGTATTAGACTGCGAGTTGCCCTGAGGGTTGTTAAAATCGCGGTAGCGCTGTTTGATGCCATCTCCCGAGCCGAAGCTGCTATGACGGTAATACCGGAAGTTGTCGTTGGCAGGGTCCAGTTCCACTTTATCGGCCACCTGGGGGTTGACAGTTCGGATACTATTGACCCAAGGCTCAAATTTTTCTTTTTCCCCGGCATCGTTGAGGCCGTCGAGGCCTACGTCTTGCACTTCGCGGGTGCCGGGCGAGTTGTCGAAGGCGCGGGTATAAGGCACACGGCGGGGCACTACCGACCACAAGGTGTTATCCACTTCCCTGTCGGGGTTAATATCGCTGGGCAGGCCGTGTTCAAAAAACTGACGCGAGTCTTTGAGGATATCCTCCGAAATATTGCCCAGGTTGAGGTACAGCGAGCCTTGCTTATCTTCGGCGTCGGCGGCGGGGTTGAAAGCGTTGGTAGTATCGAGGAATGGGCTGAGCATCCAGAATTCCACAAATTCGATATTTGCCGACTGGAAGTCGTTGGTAGTCATGGCTCGCATGATACCACCCCATCGCGTTTCGGGGTCGCGCAATACCAGTGAGTCGCCGTTGACGGATACGCCGCGGCTGAGGCCCGGGTAACCGTTGGGGGGGTCAAAGTTGTAGGGCCCCCTTTCACCTGGGAAATAAGCCAGGTCGAAGGGTTGAATATTAGGCGACAGTTGGTCGGGGGTGAGCTGGAGGTTGGGAAATACCTCTTGTTGCGGTACCAGACTGGTATACGGGTTATTGTCGTCATTGGGGCCGCGGGCGCTGGGGTCTATGCGGTACCAGTTGATGCGGGCCCGGTTGGCGCCCGAAGCCAGGGTATTCGCCTTTGCTTCCGGAAACAACGGATTATTGTTTTGGTCGTCGTTTTGGGGCACGCTGGCCAGCACCCAGTTGTTGGCGGGCACGCGCAGGTCGATACTGTTGGTACTACCTTCAAAGTCGTCCAGATAAACGATGCCCCCTTTGTCCTTTTTGCTTTGATTGATCGCGCGGGAGTGACCGGGGTCGAGATAAGCCGCTTCGGCGCTGACGCTAATATTAGACGGCGCCTTAGTGGAATAAAAGGGCAGCTTGTCTACCAGTTTAGTAAGGAAAGGCGCTTCTTTGCTAAAATTGAGATCGCCGCCATAGATGCGGTTGCTTATAGGGTCTTCCCCCATATTGACTTTGGGTGTAAATGGTCTTTCGAACAATTGCAGGAAGGTGGCGCCTACGTTGAAATTTTTATTAATTTCATAATCGGCGCGCAAGCCCATCATCGTTTTTTGTTGGAAACCGAACAGCGTATTGTCTTCAAAAGACACGTTAATCGGCACACCCGAAGCGAGCACGGCGTCGTTGAGAATGCGGAGACGGCCGGTGCTGTAATCCACTTCAAAATCGCGGCCTTCTTGCAGAATCTGTCCGCCGGCAGTCACGCGCACCGATCCCGGCGGTATATTAAAGGCGCCCAGCGAAATTTCGGAAGACACGCTCGATTTATAGCTACCCTTGATGGTAAAGCGGTTTTTCTCGGGGAATTCGCGCGCCAGGAAGATCGTTTTGGAGTATAATTCGGGGTAAGTAAACGTATCGCGCAAGGCAGGGTCTGTGATCTGGTTGCCAATGGCCGACCCAAAGGGTTCGAGCACGGGGAAATAGATACGCCCGTTTACCGGGTTGATTGTCACGCCGGGCACAAAGTCAAATACGCCGTCGGGTTGAGGGTCGCCCTGGGTGTTGAGGCGGTCGAGGTTGAACACCCTGATGAGGGGCACGCCTTCGAGGTTGCCCTGGGGCAGGAAGCGCTTCTGGCCTTTACCCGGGTCTTCGTAAAAGATATCGAGGCGGAAGTCCTGCGGATTTACCTGATAAGCGCCGATAGAATATACGTTTTTCATCATGAGGTCCCAGGTGGGCACGTCGGTGCGCTGGGTCATACTCTTGAGCAACTTGACGAAAAGCACCTGCGAAATCTGGCGCGAGGTATCGGTGCTCACGTCGCCGGTATTCACCGACAATTCGCCTACCTTATAGATTTTGCCGTTGTATTTGTATTGATAACCTACCGCGAGTACCTGGTCGGGCTGCACGTTAATATTTACCGAAATAAAACCCAATTCGGGGTGAACGGTATATTCTGTGGGTTTGAGTTTGCGGGCGCGCACCTTTTCAAAGTCGCGCGACTGCACCAGTCCGAATTGCTGAGATTGGAGTATGGCCACTGCCTGGTCGATATCGCGGATATCGGGTTGGGTCGAAATTTTGGCATAGAGGTCGTTGGCGTAGTTTTCGGGCAGGGGTCGGCCGCCGCCGATCTCTCGATAGCGCGGGGGGTCGTAAGTGTTGACCACGTTGGGGTTGACGATGCGTTCGGGTTCGCCCAGGTCGGCAAGCGCTACGATATCGCGCACATCCTGTACCTCATTGCGGTCGTTGGTAATCCACACTTCGAGGTTTTCGAGTTGGAACAGCGTATTGATCTGGGGCAGGTTGCGCAGGGCGCCTTCGTACGATTCGCGGTTATAGTGGCTGAGGAAGAAGTGGCGGTTTTCGTCGTATTCGTCTGATTTTACTTCAAATTTTTGCAACTGGCTACCGCCCTGAATCTGGATATTTTCGCGTTGTGATTGTTGTTGCGACACAATAGCCGTGAGGCGCAGGTGGCCGAATTGCAGTTCGGTTTTTAGGCCGAAGAGGCTTTGTGCGCCCTGGATGAGCGTACCTCTAAGGGGCAGGCTTACGTTACCTGCCTCGATTTTTTTAATAATATCGTCTTCGTTAAAGAGGTCGCTGTTGTAGTTGAGTTTGATTTGGTTATCAAAATTGAACGTAGCGTTATTATTGTAATTGGTGGTAAGCGTAAGCTTTTCGCCAATTTTACCGGTCACGTTCATTTGGATATTCATATCAAAATCGAAGACCGTTTGCCGGCGCTGGCGTTCGGTGAGGATGGGGTTGTCGAGTCGTTGATGGTCAACGCCGAAGGTAAGGTCGATACCGCCCTGTGGTCTGATATCTACCGTGGTGCCGCCGAAGAGGCGGTCGAGCAGGCTGCTTTTTACGTCAAATTTGGCCAGTGGGTCGAGGGCGCTGCTGCCGGTACCCCGGTTGATACCTGCTAGTTGATCGAAATAAGCGTCTTCTTCCTGCTTTTTGCGCCAATCGAGGTATTCGTCAAACGTCATATAGGTGGGCGGGCGGAAGTAATCGTCGCCGATTTTCTCCGTAATAATATACTGGCCCGTCTCCGGATCAAATTCGACGTTTTGCTCTACCACTTTCGGGTCTTTCAGATCGAAAGGGTTTTGGTTGCCTTCGTTGATAAAATCGCCCTGACGATCTTGGATGGGAGGCAAAGTATCCTGGATAGCATGAACAAACCCGGCAGCAAAGGGGTCCTCGTGAAGAACGGGAAGAACGCTTTTGGCACTCGCCGCACTCCACATCACACATGCAAATAACGTAAAGGGTAATAAAAATCTCATCATAATTCCTACATGGGATTCTGGAACCGTACCCGGGGGCTAGGATCCATGAAAAAAAGTATTTCTGTGAACTGCTTTGTGTTAGTTACTGTTTTAAACGATAGTTGGTCTTCCATTTTGCCGGGGAGCGTAATTTTAACGTATCCCACTAACCTGTCATTTATTCGTACGTAAAAAAAGACAAGCCCTTCGGCATAAAGCTGCAAGTGCAAGTTTTGTCTTTGTATGATAAAAAACGTTGCGGATCAACCATTGACACCTCAGCCGGGGCAAGCCCGGCGAGCTTCATCAAGGGATGATCCGCAACGTACTCAGGACGACAAGTGTTTGAGCGCCAGCTTGATCAATTCTTCTACGGATTTCACAGCGGGCTGCTCCCTGAGGATTTGGTTGAGCGCCTTTTGCACCGAAATACGGGCAAAACCCAAAGCTACCAATGCTGATAACGCCTCTTCTCTGAATGTATTGTTCTGCGCCGAGAATACGGGCGACAATTCCCCGCCTTCTTTGATGATTTTGTCTTTTAAGTCCAAAATGATGCGCTTGGCAGTCTTGGGGCCGATGCCTTTTGCATTGCGGAAGGCATGTTCGTTTTCGCCCACAATAGCGGCCTTGATCTCATCTGTAGTGAGCGCCGACAATAGGATCTGCGCGGTAGAGGGGCCTACCCCCGATACAGAAAGCAACTGTACAAAAAGAGTGCGTTCGGCTTCTTCCGCAAATCCAAAAAGGGTATGACTGTCTTCTTTGATATGAAGGTGGGTGAGCAATTGGACATGTTCCAATGGTTCGATACGCGAGTAAGTTTGAAGGCTAATGTGGATGTGATATCCTAAACCTCCCGTCTCTACGATTACAAACGTCGGATTTTTGAAGGTAATGAGCCCTTTGATGTATGCGATCATGAGGTCCGTTATCGGTTATCGGTTATCGGTTAGTCCGTTCCCGTTACCTGTTTTTAGCTATCGGCTCTGGCTGTCGATTCCGAAACATAAAATACAACCCTACTGCGGCAAACGGGATGCTAAGCAACTGACCGGTACTCAGGGCGCCGCCGAAGTATTGCTCCAAGCCGCCCTGGCTGTCTTTGAAAAACTCTATAAAAAACCGGAAGACCCATATCAGTACCATGAATAAGCCGAAGATGTAGCCCTGTTTGTGGCGTTTATCCGTTTTCCAATAGGTATA
>JAEUUQ010000160.1 GCA_016787505.1 Saprospiraceae bacterium
CCGATGCGGCTATGGCTATCGAAAATGCCCGCGACGTGTATACCCGCCGCAACGAAGGCGTAAGCATATGGGTGGTGGAATCCAAATATATCACGGCTTCCAACCCCGAAGACAGCGACGCTTTTTTCGACCCGGCCAACGACAAGGTGTATCGCCACCCCACATTTTACAATTTGCCCGATGAGGTGAAACATATTTAAGAAACTTCAGCCTTTTAACCAAGCCATATTAATCAAGCTTTGCCATGACCACCGCAAATTTGCCACAAGCCCGCTTCGAGTATTTACTTCGATTGGGCGATAACGCCCTGATTCTCGGCCAGCGCTTGTCGGAATGGTGTGGTCATGGCCCGGTGTTGGAGCAAGATATCGCTATGACCAATATCGCGCTCGACCATATCGGGCAGGCGCGGTCAATTTATGCCTACGCTGCCGAACTGGAAGGCAAAGGCCGCTCCGAAGATGACATTGCCTTCCTTCGCGATGCCTGGGATTTTCACAATATACAACTCGTAGAACAACCCAACGAAGACTGGGCTTACACCATCGTACGCCAGTTTTTATTCGATTCCGCTAATTATTATTTATACCAGTCGCTCACCCGTAGCAGCGACGAGCAGATAAAAGCCATTGCCGAAAAATCGCTGAAAGAGATCACCTATCACCTGCGATATAGCTCGGAGTGGATGATCCGCCTGGGCGACGGCACTGAGCTGAGTCACCAGAAAATGCAGACCGCCCTCAACGACCTCTGGATGTTTTCAGGTGAAATGCTAATGATGGACGAGTTGGACGCACTCATGCGCGACCTGGGTATTGGCGCCGATCTCGATGCCATCAAACCCCTCGTAGATGCCAAACGGCGGGAAATAATCAGTGAAGCTACGCTGCATATCCCCGAAAACCAATGGATGCAATCCGGCGGCAAGCAAGGCCGCCACTCCGAATTTCTCGGCCATATACTTTCCGATATGCAGTTTATGCAGCGGGCCTATCCGGGAATGAGCTGGTGAACAAACTGTGAACAGTGAACTGTGAACTGTGAACTGCTCCCAGATCTGTTCACTGTTCACAGTTCACAATCACCCTACTTCTCCTCCTTCGTCGCCGTCTCCACTTTGATAGTCACCGGTTGTTGGGCGCCTTGGCCTCCGCTGCGCGTGAGCAATTTGAGCAAATCGAACCAGAAGGGCGCGCCTTGAGAAATGGCGAGAGCCGTGACGACCCAGCCCAATAGTTTGAGCAGCCAATCCCAAATATTCTTGTCTTGATAATCGGATTCCTCCCAGCCCAAGCCCAGCGGTGTGGCTGCGCCTTCGAGGTCCTCGCTGATTAACGTATTAAGCTTGGTTTTCAAATCGCCCAGGTTATCGGCTATCTCCTCCTGGGTAGCATTTGAATCCAGCGGAGTAGTTTCATAGGTCGCACTGCGGTCGCTATCCACAAAATCGGTGGCAATTTGCAGGATTTCCTGGCGGGCGGTAGAATTTTGAGATAGCGAGCGATACATCGCAAAAGTATCAGCATCAATACCCACGGCGATCGCGAAGCCAATCAAAATAATAATTGTCTGCACATTGCGCTTGTACCAGGAAGAAGTGAGCGACATCATTTCGTCGAAATAAGTAGCAATAGCCTGTTCGGCTTTGTCTATTTCCGCCTGGAATTCATCGGTAATATCCCGGGCATTCAGCGTCATCTGGCTTTTAAGAGTTTCGAGGTGGCCGCGAAGGTCTTTGTCTTTTACGCCTTCGAGGTCCATACCGCCATCCCCTGCGGGGGCGTCAAGCGATCGTTCTCCCGTGGCGGGGGCTTCACCTTCCAGCATGTCTTTTACTACCGTGACAAACTGTTTTGGCGTCAAGTAGGAGGGTAGCGTTTTCCCCACCAAACTATTGGTCAGATATTTTTGGTAAACTGTACTACTTTTAAATTTATCGATAAGTGCTTGCTGAGCTTCTTTAGATTCCAGTTCAAGCATACTCGCTGCCGATTTCAAAAGGAGTTTGCCCCGCAGAGAAGTAAAATTGGCAAAAATCTCCTGAAGAATGGAAGCAAGAATACTCAGCAAAAAGTAGGTAAAGATGAGGCCGATGATAATTTCCAGCGCTTTCATGAATAGTGGGTTTTGTTGGATAAGTGACTAAGATAGTATAAATTTGAAAACATATCGCAAGCCCTGTTATAAATCATCAACATACTATTTGAAGAAAACTTTGATTTTTGGCTTTTGCTAAGCAAGAGGTGTCGTTTTTTTAAATAGATAGAGTTGCCATGAAACAAATAATGTTGGTGATTTGCTGGTTATGGCCGGCATATTGGGGTTATAGCCAGAACTATTGGTCCTCCATCCCCGAAGCAGATATCCCGCTAAGCGGCCCACGGTATATTGTACCCGATAAATACAATACCGCATTGTTAGATACGACGCTTTTGCTGGCGGTAATGCGTCAGGCGCCGCAAGAAAATGATGTTTCTCCTTATGACAGTCCTGTTATCCTGCCGGTAATTACCCCAGAGGGCGACCTGATTCATTTCCGGGTAGTGCGCTACGATATGATGGAACCCGGCCTTGCTGCGCGGTATCCCGGTATTATGACATTCCTTGGTGTAAGTACGGGCCGGAATCCATACTTCATTCGCTTCGACTGGACGGCGCGGGGTTTCCACGCCGCTTTCACTTCGCCACGAGGAAAGGTATTCATCGACCCCTATTGTTTCGACAATGTGTTGCACTACGTGAGTTATTACACAAGCGACTATCCGGCGCCGGCCGAGCCGTTTGTATGTCACATTACCAAAGAACAATTAAACCAAGACCCACAGGAGTTGGGAAATGGGGAGGAAAAAGCCGGCGACTGCGTATTTCGCTCATACCGCCTGGCTGTAGCTACCACGGGGGAATACTCCAATTACCACGGTGCCGATGATTCCTCAGAATCAGCATTGGTGTTGTCGGCAGTTGTCACCGCGGTTAACAGGGTCAACCAGGTTTACGAACGCGACGTGACTATACGTATGATCCTCATCGCCAACACCGATGATGTGTTTTATTACGATCCGGGCGCAGATCCTTTTACAAACAATGATGGCGGCGTTATG
Organism: Saprospiraceae bacterium; assembly: GCA_016787505.1. Lineage (GTDB taxonomy): Bacteria > Bacteroidota > Bacteroidia > Chitinophagales > Saprospiraceae > JABWBR01. The sequence goes on from JAEUUQ010000160.1 coordinate 3,102, forward strand.
TTGGGGGAAAACCAAGCCAATATGGACTTGGTTATCGGCACGGCGAATTACGACATGGGGCATGTGTTTAGTACAGGCGGCGGTGGAGTCGCGAATTTAAATAGTCCCTGCTCACCTTCATTAAAGGCCAGGGGGGTAACCGGCCTGGGCAATCCGATTGGCGATCCATTTTACATCGATTATGTAGCCCACGAGATGGGACATCAATTCGGGGCGCACCATACGCAGAATAATAGCTGCAACAGGACCGACGCTACCGCTATGGAACCTGGCAGCGCCTCTACCATCATGGGGTATGCCGGAATTTGCCCGCCTAATATACAGAACAACAGCGACGACTATTTTCACGCCATCAGCCTACAGGAAATCGGCAATTTTGTGGCTTTCAGTAGTGGTAATAACTGCGACACCCCCCTGCCGTTCACCAGCAATCCTCCCAGCGTAAGTGCCGGTGCTGATCGAAGTATTCCAATTTCCACCCCTTTTATGCTTACGGCTACTGCAAGCGACCCCGATAGTCATCCGCTTTCCTATTGTTGGGAGCAGTGGGATAATGAGGTGGGCGCCATGCCCCCTCAGCAGACAAACGCAGTGGGGCCGATGTTTCGATCTTTTGACCCCAATAATTCGCCTATTCGTTATTTCCCTCGCTTGCAGGATCTGGTCAATAATCTGTCGCCAACCTGGGAAGTATTGCCATCGGTGGGTCGCGACATGGAATTCAGGGTCACAGTGCGCGACAACAACGGCGCGGCAGGATGTACCGATGAAGACAACATGGTGGTTACTGCCGTTGGCGGCATCGGCCCCTTTGTAGTAACGGCGCCGAATACAGCCGGCGTTATGTGGACGGAAGGCCAATCCGTTTCGGTAACCTGGAATGTAGCCAATACAACTTCAGCACCTGTAAGTTGCAGTACCGTTGATATTTTCCTCTCTTACGACGGCGGGTTTACTTACCCCGTTCAATTGGCCAACAATGTAACTAATAACGGTTCGGCAACCGTACCCGTACCCGCAGGCACTACCACTACCGCTCGTGTAATGGTAAAGGCAGAGGGTAATATCTTTTTTGATATTTCTAATTTCAATTTTTCGATTATCGCCGGCGTTGTACCCGATTTTACGATGGGATCAACGCCTATTGAAC
>JAEUUQ010000013.1 GCA_016787505.1 Saprospiraceae bacterium
ATTATTAGTTTGGGTGTTGTATTGTAAAAAAGTACTAAAGAAAATACTCCTTGAAAACGACAATTCGGCGCGCGGGCCTATCAACCAGAATTGGCTGCTGTTGTGGGGCTCGGGCATGCGCAGGTTGTTGTAAGTCATAGCCAGTGAAATTACGCCGATGGGCTGAATGCGATAACCCAACTCAGCAAAAGCTGCCAGTTGATTCCCTTTGTAAAACTCGCCGCCTTCTATTTCAAACTCAAAAGTAAAATCGTAGCGCTGGCTCGATTCAAAGCCGGCATACCAGCGATTGAAGACGTAACTACCCGCAGGAAGGGGGCTATAATCGTTTTGCACATCGGGGTCGGGGTTGAGATATGGATTTGTAGGGTCATAGTCGCTGTCTTGTAAAAAGCTATAAATAGTGGCCACTGCGATACCTCCCTCGCTTTGGTCTTGCAGGGTGATGCCTGCAATCAGTGCATTGCCGTGGTCGAGGGGGCGGCCTGCCAGGTCGAACGTATAATTGCCTTCAAAGTTGAGGCTCAGGGCGTTTACCGTTTTGGCCATCCTGCCGCCGGGATTGTAGATGCCGCCGGTATGGAAAAAAGTACTCTGCACGCCGGGGCGCGGCACAAAACCCGATTCGGCCCGATATCCTTCGCCAATATACTGGTAAGCTCCCCGGGCGTAGAAGTGGGGGGAGTTAAACCCGATAAACTGTGCTCCGCTCATGGGGTTCTTTAACTGCTCTGGTGAAAATGAGCGGTGGAAATAGGATTCGGCCTCCCATCGGTTATCTTCTGAATACAAATTAAATTCCATTCCGGCCACGCGATTGTAGCGTTGATATCCCTCGCGTTGCTGGGAGGTGAGGCCATCGAGGAAATTTTCTTTATTGACAAAAAAGCCGCCTAATACCGATCGGTTAAACACCTTGCGTTGCGCTGTTGCTAACGAATAATTGGCAGTGGGCAGCACCTTGTCATTGCCGAAATTAACCTTTCGGGTTTGCATATTGAGCACTCCGATGCGCCAGTTGTCGTTGATTTTTCCGCTGAGGCGGGCGCCGGCCAGGATGGGCACCCGCTCGTTGAGGCCGGTATTGGGGTTGTAAGCGATGCCTATGCGGCGCGAAAAGAAGGGGCGCGAGTCGGGAAAGCCGTAAAAACCGAATAGGTCGTTGTTTTCGAGGAAAAACTGCCGGCGTTCGGGGAAAAACAATTCAAAGCGGCTGAGGTTGGTCACCTGCCGGTCTACTTCCACCTGTGAGAAATCGGGATTAACGGTGAGGTCGAGGTTGAGCGAGGGGGTGATACCCACTTTGGCATCGAGGCCGGTGTTGGCAGTCCAGTCGGAGTGGGTAGGCAGCCTTTGCAAATTGGTTTCGTCGCGCGGGTAATCTTCGGTCCAACCCATATTGATATACGGAATGACGGCTACATTCATACCGGGTTTCGGGGGCGGGTCTTGCCAGATGAGCCGGCCCATATAAGCCATATTGTTGGGCGCAAAATTGCGGGGAACGGGCAGCCAGGTGGAAATTTCGTTTCGCTTCAGGCACATTCGCGCAAAATTGGCGCGCCAGGTATTTGTGCCAGGGGTTAGCTTATAGCGCAGGGTTTTAAAAGGAATGGCTATTTCGGCTTCCCAGCGGTCGTCGTAGCGAATAACTTCTGAATACCAGCGGTTGTCCCAGTAATTGGTGATACCGTCTCCGTTTTCGATCAGGCTTTCGCGTTGAACGTTCATGGGCGACACAGCGAAGTGAAACCCGTTGAGGCCGTCTTTGAAGGGGTCGAGGTTGATCGTCAGTACGTCGCTGGAGCCGCCTTCGAAATCGCGTTTGAGCGAAGAGACGGTGATTTCGTGGAGCGGTTGGTAGCAGACGGCGCTCACATACAGGTAATTGTCGTCAAAAGTAAGTTTGACGATCGTTTGTAGCGAGGCGTAAGTCGTGTCGAAAGGTTTGTTTAAAAAAAAGCGGGTAGCTTCTTCGGCATCCTGCCACGCCGCTTCGTCGAGTAACCCGTCAATTTTTATTGGCGCCGTAGCTTTTTTGATGTGCAGTTCATAGTTCTCTTGCGGAGGATTGCCGCTTTGGGCGTTTGCATACAAGCTGAGGCAAACCATTGCCAGGCATAGCCAGGTGGTCGTTTTTTTCATGGTGTCAACAGTTGGATGAATAAGGCGTATGAATTCAAAGGTATGGATTTGTTGACATTGTGGTATTCAAATGTCCAACTTTCAGACGCTTTGCGCTATATTTAGGCCACTTAATGCGTTACCTGAAACCCGGATAAGATGTTTGCCGAAGAAATGTTATCCCTGTTGCTGCGTCCCAAAGAACCTGCCTCGCAGTATACGGAGCTCAATGTAAGCCGTATTTTGAAAACGCTCCACACCCTGGAGCTTCGCATACTGGAGCGCTTCCCCGGGTCGGGAATAAGCCAGGTATGCGCTGAATTGAGGCTGGTGGGGGCCGAGGTAGAACAACTCATCGAACGAATGCGGCAGCCTATCTGGATTGTGCGTATTGTTGTTTTTTCAGGTATAGCCGCATTGCTGGCACTGGTTATTTTCACCGTGCGCTGGTCGATGCAAATCTCCGCCGAGGTATCTGGCATCACCGAGCTCATCCAAAGCCTGGAATCCGCTATTAATGAGATTATCTTTTTGGCCATCGCCATCTTTTTTCTGGGCTCGCTCGAAACGCGCATCAAAAGGTATATCGCTCTACGCACTTTGCACCGGCTGCGCAGCATCGCCCACGTGATTGATATGCACCAACTCACCAAAGACCCGGTGCATATGCTGGGCGCCGCCCCTTCTAAGGTATATGATCCCAAGCGTTTTGAAAGCGCTTTTGAACTCAACAGGTACCTGGATTATTGCTCTGAATTACTATCAATAACCAGCAAATTGGCTGCTATTCAGGCCCAATATCTCAACGACTCGGTGGTGCTTAATGCCGTCAACGATATCGAAAACCTGTCGGGCGGCCTCTCCAACAAAATCTGGCAAAAAATTATGATGCTGGATATGCTGACGCTGGAGGAGGAGGGAGAGAGGGAGGGAGGGAGAGAGGGAGAGATTGTAGGGTGAACGTTCACCGTTCACCCGTTCACCGTTCACCCGTTCACCGTTCACCCGTTCACCGTTCACCCGTTCACCGTTCACCCGTTCACAAATTTCAAAACACCATGAAGATCATTATTACCAGTATCCTGTTCTGTTTTTCTACACTATTTGTAATAGCGCAACCCATCTGCTCGTCGCCCATGAATCTTGGCAATAATTATTGCGGTAGCGCTTGCTGGGTTTGCGATCTGGATGGTTTTACCGCTACGGTGGGTATGAACCCTATGGGCAGCCTGCCCCCCGGATTTTGCGGCTCAGCCAACTATAACTCGTCCTGGTTTCGCTTTCGGGCGCAATCTACTTCGCTGAATATTTTGATTCAGGTTGCCGATACTTCTTTTGCCCCTTTACAGGCTATAGGCATTTATAGCGCTACAGGAATTTGTTCCGGGTTTGATTTGGTGAGTGCTTGTGAGCAAAACATCGGCCCTGGTCAGACGAGAGTACTAACCGCCAATAATTTGTCTGTTGGAGGTATTTATTATCTGGTAGCGCTCGCCGAACCTACGGCCATTAGCGATTTTTCGGTGGAGGTGTTGTCGGGCAATACCGTGTGGCCGGCGCCGGCAACCCCGCAAATTACAGCTCAGGGGCCTTTTTGCCCGGTCGGCGCCTTTCCCTTTTCGGTAACGCCGGTAGATAACGCCACATACGACTGGACGGTCAACGGCCAGCATGTGGCCACCGGCGCCAATGTCAATCTGATGATGCCCACATCGGGTAGTAACGTGGAGGTATGCGTCACCGCTTCGAATGCCTGCGCAAGCGGACAGGCGGTTTGCCAGAATTACCCCTTGATACCCATTCCGCCTATTAACCTGGGAACGATCACTATCTGCCAGGGAGAAGTATTCGACTACGGCGGCTTGCAGTTTTTTACGCCGGGACTGTACAATGTCAATACGAAGGCTGCCAATGGCTGCCAGCAACCTGTTGTATTCTTTTTGCAGGTACTTCCCTCGCCTTCTATTTTTCTGGTAGCCCAAATATGTGAAGGCGAAAGCTTCCAAATAGGTACGAACGAATACTCTCAAACGGGCATCTATACCGAAGTACTGACGACTTTTTTGGGATGCGATAGCACTGTAACGGTCAACCTCACGGTACTGCCAAATACGCAATCCATTGTTTACGACACGATATGCCCCGGCGGCGTCTATCATTTTGGGGGTAATACCTATACGCAGGCCGGGCAATACGATTTTCAATACACATCTGTCAACGGTTGTGATAGTACTGTACAATTAAATCTGGCTATTTCTCCTCTGCTGGCGCCAATGGTATACATCTCCGGCGACACCTCTTTTTGCCTGGGCGATGTTGTCTCGCTCGAAGTGAATGGCGCGGGGGATATTTTATGGAGCACAGGCGATACAGCTACTGTTATCGTAATTAATCCCGTTTCGGATACGCTGATCAGCGTGACAGCCCTCGACAGCGCGGGTTGTATCGGGACCGATAGTATACTGGTGGTTGCTGCTCCACCGGTACAAGCCCCAATGCTGACCTGCCAAAATGCAACGACCAATGCGCTTGAAGTATTTCTGGAATTACCGACAGGGTACGCTATCGATAGTATTCACAGCTCATCGCCCGGTCAGCTCAACGGCGATATTTACCAGGCAGCCGGGCTGCCTCCAGGCGATACGCTCACGCTGGAGGTACGAGCGCTGAGCCCGGAGGGGTGCCTGGCTATAGCCACGGTGAGCTGTGCCACACTCGATTGCCCGGTCGGCACAGTTGCCATTGATGCCCCAGCGCAATTGCAGTGTACGGATGGCGGTTCGCCCCTGACATTGACCTATTCGTTTTCAGGCGCCGGCGCCCCCGCGCCTGTATGGACGGGCCAGGGTATCGTCGATCCTCAGGTGGGGACTTTTGATCCTTTGCTGGCAGGTATCGGACAGCACCTCGTGGAATTGACGCTGGAAGAGGCGGGATGTAGTTATAGCGCTCAAACCATTATTACAGTAGATTCGGGTGAATTCCCCGCCTCTATTGTGCCGGAAGCACTTTCGCTATGCTACGGCGATGATGTAGATGTATGCCTGCCGTACGGATATGCCTATCAATGGACGGGCCCCAACGGGTTTGTCTCGGCATCTTCCTGTTTGACCCAACTCGATCTGGACGGCGAAGCCGGCGGGGAGTATAGGGTAGTGGCTACGTCCCCCCACGGATGTGTTTTGGAAAATACCATAAGCCTCGACCTGGCGCCCGAAGTGCAGGTGAGTAATTTTCCTGAAAATCAGACGGTTTGCCCCAACCAAATCGTGGGATTTTCGCCTGCAATTGAAAATGCCATTTATTACAAATGGCATCCCTCGGCGGGATTGTCGTGCCCAACTTGCCTTACCACGCTTGCATCCGTACGGCGCACCACTACCTATACCCTGGTAGCGCTCGACGCCAACGGTTGCGTATATTATTTCCCGGTTACGCTGACTATTGATGCCGGATTTTGCGGGGGGATACTTGTGTCGTCGGGCCTGGCCCAATATGATTCCCCGATCGAACAACAAATCGAGCCCCAACAACCTGCTGTAACGGTCGAGGTGGCATTGTATCCCAATCCTGTTTATGCCGGCCAGGTTGTGAATATTTATCTTCAGGCGAGTACCTCGCCCTACGTCATTCATTTGCGGGATGTGCACAGCAGAATTTACCGCACGATGGAGCAAATGGCGCCCAAAAGCGATTATTATCCGTTCGCGATGCCTGTGAATTCGCCTGCAGGGTATACCTACGTGCAGGTGTTAAACCAGGAAACAGGGGTGATGGGCATACCGGTAATGGTGGTGGACCGGTAGGGGTGTGCCGTAGGGTGAAAAAAAAATTTGCACCATAAAACAATTCAACGTATGTTTACGTTATATTTCAAAACAAACAAAAATGTACGCCAAAACAGCGGAGTTTGACGCAGAACAACAGCAGATGGCCCAATACGCCAAGGTATTGTCACACCCCGCACGGTTGGCCATCGTGCAATTGCTGGCACGGCGGCAGGAATGCATTGTGGGCGATATCGCGCAGGAATTTCCTTTCCTGAGTCGCACCACTGTTTCCCAGCATTTGCAAGAGCTCAAAAACGCCGGCATCATCAGCGGCGAAATCGATGGCGTGAAAATTTGCTATTGCCTCAATTACGACGCCATTCAGGCGATAAACGCGATGTTTAAATCTTTTTTTAAAAATATTTCGGAGGGCAGTTGTTGTAAGTAGGAGGAACGTTTACCGTTCCCCAGCTAGTGCTAAAATCCGCAATCCGACATCCGCAATCTGCAATCAGGCATTCGACATATGTTTGCGTTATACTTAAAAATTTCAGCATGAAAAACGAACAAGATCTCAAGGAATTGGTCAAAGAAAAATACGGCCAAATTGCGCAACAAAGCAAAGCGCAAAACGAAAGCTCGTGTTGTGGCGCCACATGTTGCGGCGGCGGCGGTGTTGATTACACCATTTTCTCCGACAGTTACGACAAGCTCAGCGGTTATGAACCCGATGCCGACCTGGGCCTGGGTTGCGGCCTGCCTACCGAATTTGCCAAAATCAACGAGGGCGACACCGTAGTCGACCTCGGTTCGGGCGCAGGCAACGATTGCTTTGTAGCCCGCGCCATCACCGGCCCTTCCGGCAAAGTAATCGGCATAGATATGACCGAAGAGATGATCGAAAAAGCCCGGCAGAACGCCCAAAAGCTGGGTTACGACAACGTGGAATTTTACCTCGGCGATATCGAAGACATGCCCCTGCCCAGCCACATCGCCGACGTAGTGGTGAGCAACTGCGTGCTCAACCTGGTGCCCAATAAAACCGCAGCGCTGTCGGAAACTTTCCGCATCCTGAAACCCGGCGGTCATTTCAGCATTTCCGACGTAGTGCTGCAAGGCGATTTGCCCGAAGGATTGCGCGAAGAAGCCGAGATGTATGCCGGCTGCGTATCGGGCGCAATGCAAAAAGATGATTACCTTCGACTAATTGCCGAAACGGGTTTTACCAATATTCAGGTACAAAAAGAAAAAGCCATAACTTTGCCGCTGGAAATCCTGGAGCAATACCTCGGCGCCGAACTCGCCGCCCGCTTTAACGAGAGCGATACGGGGATCTTCAGTGTCACGGTTTATGCCGAAAAGGCAGTGTAAAGGCCGACTATACGACTGTACGACTGTACGACTCTACGATCAAGGTTTCGTATAGTCGTACAGTCCTATAGTCTTACAGTCCCACAGTCCCACAGTCGCATGATACACAGTGTTGAAATAAAGCTCTTCTCCGAGCAGGCCGCCGACGAGGCCGTCGTGCGCAGCGAGGCCATACGCCGTAGCGGCATTGCGCCGGCGCGCGTCAGGGAGGTGCGGGTTATCAAGCGTTCTATTGATGCCCGGGGTTCGCGGCCTTTTTTTCTGATCAAGGCCGAA
>JAEUUQ010000205.1 GCA_016787505.1 Saprospiraceae bacterium
GTAACGCTCTTCCTGCAATAAATAAGCAGTGTGGTGATACCCCGCATGGCGCAAAGGCAGCCGGTCTTGCCTGGCCTCCGCAGCGGCAACCGTTTGCACAAAGTGATCGTCGAGCTTGCGCCGGCGATAAGCCCGGGCCAACTGCAGGCTTTCCCCACTGGGGTCTTGCTGCCAGCTCTGATAGGCGAGGTATTGCTCTGTCAATTGCATCAACCAACTCATGAGCTGCCGAACAGCCTGGGCGTCGAAAACCTTGCCGGGAAACAAATACTCGTACACCTGGCGCTTGTCGGGCGCCTGCCGCCAGCCAGGCATGTTTTCGTGTATATATTCAAATAACCGCACCACATCCGGCCGCTTGTTGAAGAAGGGCGACCGCACAAAAGCCGATAATTCTTTCCATTCGCTTTTATTAAGCGTCTCTAATGCCATCAGTAGCTTGCTATTTTTCATAGCTTAAATATATTTCTGTTATTCATTTTTTTATAAAAAATTGATTATCAAAATTTAATTTAACAATAATAACCAAATTGTAATTATGATTGTCGAATTTTGTTGTTGTCTGTTGCAGGTAATAGTTGAATTTTTGTAGCAGAAAATCATGAACAATTATGAAAACAAGCTCTTATCTCTTATCTACTTTGTTTTTACTGGCGCTTTCGCTTTCTGCCCTCGCACAGGGCTGGGAGCGCACCTACTCGCACCCGACGGGCAGATCGGCATCTTTTGACGTGCTTAATACCGCTGACGGCGGCTTCCTGCTGGGCGGTGAGGTAGACTACCCCACCGGCGCCATCCGCCACTACGTCAGGCTGATCAAAACCGATGCCAACGGCCAATCGCAATGGGAACAAGTGTATTACGACAACGAAATTCGCAACGACCGCCTGCTGGGCATGGCCGCCACTGCAGACGGGGGCTATATGCTCGGTATTAGCTCAAACGCAAATAATTCGTCAGGTTCAAATGGCGACCTGGGACTGATCAGGGTGAACTCTCAGGGCGATACGCTTTGGACCCGTTACTACAACGTGCCTACGCTTACCGCCACCCCCAATGCCTATGTTGCCGGCGGCGCTTTTACCGCTACCCCCGACGGTGGTTACCTGCTTGTCACGGCCGGTTATGTGCAGCAAATCAACTCAGGCCCCGTTTTTATCAAAACCGACGCCGATGGCAACGTGGAATGGGTACAGAATTATATGACTGCCGGCACCCCCAATACCTACCAACAAATTCACGGGGTGGTAGCTTTAGCAGACGGATACGCAGCCACAGGCAATAAGGGCGCTAATATGCTGCTCCTCAGAACCGATCTCGACGGCGATATCCTGTGGCAACAGGAATTTACCCTTACTACTTCAGCAATAGGTTATGACCTTTGCGCCACTACCGACGGCGGCTTCCTTATCGGCGGCGGCGCCTCGGGGGTTGCAGGCTTCGGCGCAACGGTGCTTAAAACCGACGGCGACGGCAACCAATTATGGACGCAAGGCGTAGGTAGCGGCATCGGCAACGTAGTATCGGTAGAACCTTCGCCCGGACAAGGCTATATTTTGGCCGGGTCGCTCACCAATTTCTGGCAATCCAGCGGTGTCGCTTTCCTGACCTTGATCGACGAGGCCGGCGAAACCGTTTGGGGGCGCCTGTTTCCCAATACAGGAACACCCGGCACCACTGTGCAGGGCTTTCAACTCAGCAGGGCTATCCCGAGAGGTAATACCGGTTATGTGCTGGCCGGTGTTGATCAGAATGATATGTACATGGCCCTCACCGACAACCTGGGTTATTCGATATCCCACTGGATTATGGGCAACGTGTACCAATCTAGCACCTGCCTCACCGATGATATCATTCGCACTATGCCGGGATGGGTGGTACGGATCACTTCGGCTACCGGAAATAATATTTATACAACTACCGACGACGACGGCAACTACCGCATCCTGGTGGATACGGGGTTCTATACGGTAAATACTATTCCGCCCAGCCTGCTTTGGCAACAGTGCGGAACGTATACCATCCATGCCGAAAACTTCTACGATACCTCCTATCAGAATATACAGGTGATCGCACTGGCAAGTTGCCCCTCCCTGTCGGTAGATGTAGCTTCCTCTCTGCTGCGCCGTTGTGTGAACAACAACTACCATATATACTATTGCAACAACGGTACCGAACCGGCTGAAGACGCATCGGTTACGGTTACGCTCGATCCCTTCCTGAGTATTACCACTTCTTCCGTGCCTTATATCGACTTGGGCAATCATTCGTATTCCTTCCCCGTAGGCGATCTGGACGTGTTCGAATGCGGTAGTATCCAACTATCGCTGTATCTCGAATGCACGGCGGCTACCGTAATCGGCCAAACGCACTGTGTAACGGCGCATATCTACCCCGACACGGTATGCCTGCCCGCGCCCAACGCGCCTTTCATTGACGTCAACGGTACATGCAACGGCAACCTGGTGCGTTTTACCCTCCAGAATATCGGCGATACCGACATGGGGCAAACCCAGGGTTACTACGTCGTTATTGAAGACGACGTAATGTACATGCAGCAGACGCCCTACAACCTCGACAGCGGCGAGTCGATCAACGTAGACCTGCCCGCCAACGGCTCTACCTACCGGCTCGAAACGCAGCTCAGCCCCGGCAACTCTTCCTTTGCCGGCCAGGAAGCGAGCGCTACGGTAGAAGGCTGCGGAGTTAATAATACAAGCGTTTTCAGCACGGGTTTCGTCAATTTATTCCCCATGAACGACAACACGCCGTTTGAGGATGTCGACTGCCGCGTCAGCGTGGGCAGCTACGACCCCAACGACAAACAGGCCGTGCCGGTGGGTTATGGCGATCCCCACTACGTAAAACCCAATGTGCCCATCGAATACCTGATCCGCTTCCAGAATACGGGTACCGACACGGCATTCCAGGTAGTAGTGCGCGACACGCTGTCGCCCTGGCTCGACCCGGCCACCGTGCAACCCGGCGCTGCCAGCCATGCCTACCGCTTTGAACTCGACGGCGAAGGCGTGCTCAACTTCTATTTCGACAATATCCTGCTGCCCGATAGCAATGTCAACCTGGCAGCTTCGCAAGGCTTTGTGAAGTTTACGGTATCCCAGGATCGCGACAATCCGATCGGCACGTATTTTGAAAATACCGCAGCTATATACTTCGACTACAACGCCCCTGTGATCACCAATACGACTTATCACACGGTGGGCGACAACTTCGTGGTGGTGAGCTACGAACCCGGTCCCGCGCTGGCAGCTTATCAGCTTTCAGTATTCCCCAACCCGGCTTCTCACGCTGTAGAATTGCGCTTCGACAAACCGGTGACGGCCGAAGAAGGGCAATGGTTGCTGCACGACGCCCGCGGGCAGTTGATTCGCCAGGGCATCGCCCCGGCTGCCGGCGCCACATTGGACGTGTCGGACCTGCCTAAAGGCGCTTACTTCCTGCAATGGCGCGTGGAAGGCCGCATAGTGGCCCGCGGCAAGGTGATTGTACAATAGGCTTTCATTTTATTTTAATAAAATATTGAATAGGGGCTGTCCTTGAAAAAAGGGCAGCCCCTAAACCGTCCAAATCCTTGTGGTTGTTGAGGCTTGGCGTTATTTTAGCCGGGCGATTAGCGACATTTACTTCTCTTTCTGCTATCCTTTTAGCGCAGTTATGTTATTTTAATTCAAATAATTACACATTAGTGAGTAAAATATCGTACCTTTGTGCATTCTTTTAGTATTAGTTCTTTTACTCTTAATCAGTTTTTATGAACATTTTTGTTGCAAAGTTAAACTTTGACACACAGGAAGGCGACTTGCAAGAAGCTTTCGAAGCATTTGGCCAGGTTGATTCTGTTAAAATTGTAATGGATCAATTTTCAGGACGTTCTAAGGGTTTCGGCTTTGTCGAAATGCCGAACGATGACGAGGCACGCACTGCCATCAACGACCTCAACGAATCGGAACTTGACGGACGCACCATTGTGGTGAAGCAAGCTGAAGACCGTGAAAATCGCGGCGGCGGCGGCAATCGCGGCGGCGGCGGCGGCTATGGCGGAAATCGCGGCGGTGGCGGTGGCTACGGCGGCGGTGGAAACCGTGGTGGCGGCGGCGGCTACGGCGGTGGCGGCAATCGCGGCGGTGGAAGATATTAATATGTCTTAACCGATCATTCCGCCTTCGTTGATTCGTTCAGCGAAGGCGGATTTTTTTTTGGCGCATTGATCAATTATTCCTACCTTTTGTAGCGGAGGATGATATATACCATCTGCAACCGTTTATGAACGATCAATTTCGCAGCCAATTCCCCGCATTAGCACGCCTGCATCAGGGCAAACCCCTTCTGTATTTTGATGGACCTGCAGGAACGCAGGCGCCCCAATCCGTCATCGATGCGGTGTCGGATTATTACAAAACCTGCAACGCCAATACGCACGGGGC
>JAEUUQ010000213.1 GCA_016787505.1 Saprospiraceae bacterium
ACTTGAAAATAGCGGCACCCCCCAAACCGATACGGCATTGGAATATATCGAATCGCTGCGCCGCGAAATCGAACGCTCGCTTTCTACGCTCACCGACCGCCAATGCGATGTGATCAAGTTGTATTTTGGCATCGGCGTTGAACACCCCATGTCGCTGGAAGATATCGGCGATAAATTCGGGCTTACCCGCGAGCGCGTCCGCCAAATCAAGGATAAAGCCATCAACAAGCTGCGCTCGGCTAATCGCAGCAAGCTGCTTAAGCACTACCTGGGTTCTTAGCGGTCAGACCGGTGGCGCGCATGCGCGCCACCGCCGAGTGTCCGCGCTCGCCCAGTGCACGCGTAAATTCGTTTACATAGAGGTTGATGTGGGCGTACATCACACCCTCATCCATCTCCTGGCTATGTGCGCGTACAAAAGGTAGTGCTTCTGTGGGGTTGTCCATTGCAAAAGTTACGCTACGCGTCATTACCCGCCCTATGGCCGCTTGCAGATCCGGCGGCAGTTCGTTTTTAACGGCAATACCTCCCAGGGGGATAGGCAAACCGGTATTTTGCTCCCATATTTCACCAAGGTCTGCCAGTTTGACGAGGCCTTTGTCCTGGTAGGTAAACCTGTTTTCATGGATAATCAGGCCTGCGTCCACTTCGCCGCTCAATACAGCGTCTTCAATGGCTGAAAACACCATAACTTGGCGGTTGACGGCCTGTGGGTAAACCTGGCTGAGTAAAAAATTGGCGGTAGTATATTTTCCGGGAATGGCAATGACGGCATTATTAATCGCCTCTTCGGGCATGGGTCGGCGGGCGATTAAAAGGGGGCCGCAGTTGTTGCCCAATGCCGCGCCCGATTCAAGCAGGTTGTACCGGTCGGTAAGATAAGTATAGGCGTGAAAACTGAGTTTGGTCACATCCAGCCGGCCTTCGAAAGCCCAATGATTGAGTGCCTCCACATCAGCCAAAACGACCTCGAAAGACAGTCCTTCGGTGTCTATTTTGCCATGCACCATGGCATCGAAAATAAAAGTGTCGTTTGGACAAGGAGAAAATCCCAATGATATTTTCATAATTTTCCGCTTTTTTCATACCACCACATTATGGAGGCCATTCAGGTTTTATACGAAGACAACCACCTTCTGGCAGTAAACAAGCCGGCGGGATGGCTGGTTCAAGGCGATGAAACGGGCGACGAGCCGCTCAGCAATTGGGCGAAAGCCTATATCAAATCGCGCTATAACAAACCCGGCGATGTCTTCCTGGGCGTAGTACACCGTATCGACCGGCCGGTAAGCGGCGTAGTCGTCATGGCTCGTACCAGCAAGGCCCTCGAGCGAATGAACCGATTATTTCAAGAGCGCAAGATACAAAAAACGTATTGGGCTATATGCGCGCAGCGCCCTGAGCCGTTCAACGGTCATCTGGCACATTATATCGCCAAAGATACGACCAAAAACGTGGCAAAGGCTTACGATCAGCTTAGCCGGCGCAGTACGGATGCCGACGCTAAACTAGGCGAGCTCGACTACGAACTGCTTGCCGAAATAGACGGGCGTTGCCTGCTGGGCGTACATCCGCTCACCGGCAGGCCCCATCAGATCAGGGTGCAACTGGCCAAGATCAACTGCCCTATTGTGGGCGATGTAAAATACGGCTTCCCGCAACCGCTGCACGACGGTTCTATTGCCCTGCATTGCCTCAGTTTGTCGTTTGAGCATCCTGTGCTAAAAACGCCGATCACAATTAACGCCGACCCTCCCCGTGGCCATGTATGGCGGCCATTCCTGCATTTACGCTAAACCGGAAAACCATGGATAACTTTACCCTGCTGGATATACTCGTGAGCCCCGACAACGGGCAACCCCTGCATATTGACGAAGCCACGGGCCGGCTTCTCGACCACAGCGGCGCTTTTTCCTACGCCCAAGTAGAGGGTGTACCCATTTTGTTGCCCCAAAATGCGCAGGAACGCTTTGCCAAACCCGAAGCTTTCAAGCAATTCAACACCTCGTTTTATTACGTAACCCATTACCAAACCGATGCGGAAGCCTTCGATTATTTTGAAATAGCCGAAAGCGCAGCCGAAAGACATGAAAACCGGCGCCTGCACGAAGCCATCATGGCAGAAACCCCGGGCACTACAAAGCGAATTCTGGATGTAGGCTGCGGCAATGCCTGGGTTGCCCAACACTATTGCCCGCTGGGCGTTGCGGTATTTTCCATGGATATATCAACCGTCAACCCCGTCAAAGCTATCAAAAACTACCCTTACGACCGCCATTTCGGCGTGGTGGCCGATGTGTATGCCCTACCCTTTCGCGAAGGCACTTTCGATTGTATCATTGCCGCCGAAATCATCGAACACGTACCCGACCCCGCGGCCTTTATCCGTTGCCTGTTGGGTGTACTCAAGCCGGGCGGCACACTCATCGTGACTACCCCCTACAATGAAAAAATAGTGTATACCCTTTGTATCCATTGCAACCGGCCTACTCCGATGCATGCCCATCTACATGCGTTCACTGAAAGCAAGCTTCTGGACTTATTACCCGGCGATCGCCGGCTTAAAGCCAATGCTTACGCATTTCACAGCAAAATATTGAGTCGACTGCATATGCACGTTTTATTACAATACCTTCCTTATGCTATTTGGCGAGCCATAGATAACCTGGTTAATCGCATCCTCTTCAAACCCTCCAGGTTGTTGCTAAAAGTGGTAAAATAAGCGAGTTGATGACAATATCACTTTTTTGATCAATTCTTTGTCGTTTTGGGCATTTTATTCGGGGGCATTGTTATCTTTGTTTAAGACAAACTCCCCCACTATGAACAGTGTTGTAACACAGCGGTTTATCAAATGTCATGACAAATTGCGTGATGACAACCGCGTTCGTTCAAGTAGGCAGTTTGCCGTCATGCTCGACTACTTACCTCAAAGTTTAAGCGAAATACTTAAAGGCCGGCGCGATGTCACTATCGAATTGCTCCGAAAAGCCGTAGAGAAATACAAGATCAGCCCCGCCTATTTGCTCACCGGCGACGGCCCAATGTTCCTTACCGAAGAAGACCACAAAGATTTCCGCGTGCTAACCGTTATGACTAACGCTGATGATGATGAGCGCATCGTACACGTGCCAATTCCAGCCCAGGCGGGCTACGTCAGCGAATTGTCGAATCCGGTTTTTGTGCAGGAACTTCCTTCTTTTACCCTACCCGATTACAAATACAAGGTGGGCACGCACCGCTCTTTTGATGTGGCCGGCGACAGCATGGAGCCCACGTTGTTTGAGGGCGACAAGGTGGTATGTAGTTTCCTCGAACCCACCCTTTGGGAAACAGGTTTGAAGGATAATTACGTTTATGTAGTGATCACCCGGGCAGACGTGGTGGTCAAACGCGTGTTTAACCGCATCCGGGAAGATCGCTGTGTAGAATTGGGCTCCGACAATTCTTTTTACGACACCTACCGCATTCCCATTAACGAAGTACGCGAGATTTGGTACGTCAGGGCCAAAATAAGCCCTTTTTTACCCTCTCCCCAAAACCTGAAAAACCATCTGCAAAACGAAATCAAAGAATTGTCGCAAACCATTGGGCAGCAATCGAGGTTAATAGAAGAATTGCAACAAACCCTTAAGCATTTTGTGAACGGTCAAAACAAACATTAACGAACATGTCGAAAAAACGAGTTACTGCAACGGTGACTTATATCCCGCAAAGCGGCGGTTTTTGGGGCCTCCTTGGCGATAACGGAGAAGAATGGCGCCCAGTATCGATGCCCGAACAACTCAAATACGACGGCAAGAAAGTAGAGGTCGTGCTAGACGATACCGATGATGATTTTTCTATATACATGTGGGGTACGCCAGTGGTAGTTGTTTCGTTTCAAACGCCCCTCCCCTAGCCTCTCTTCCGAATGCTTTTTCAAGATAAACGAAGGTTCGTTAGCTATAAATTTCAGGCTAGTTATCTCTAACCCTTGATTTTATTGAACTATTTCATTAACTTTGTTTATATATATTAGTTAATCCCCCTGTGTAGGAAATCACCCTTCCCATAAGTCGTTGCATAAGCAATGCAATCGTGGGCAATCTAAAAGGCACTATCTACCTGATATTCAATTGATCATACATACATGTTCAAGTTAAATTCCCATGAATACGCGTAACACAACTGAATTAGCAACTATGAGAAAATTAATCATGACGCTGGTGATAGCCACAGGGTTGGCTGCGCTGGCAAACGGACAAATGAGTATGGTAATGCAACTTGCAAGCACTAATGGCAATGAAATTTGCTATGGACTGAGCGCCGAGAACAGCGCAATGGTAAAACTCGTTACGCCGCCGCCGCTACCTGTGCCAAGCACGGCCGTTCTCAATTACACCTGGACTGCACAGCACGCCAACGGCAGTTGGACCTGGCATACCAATCACCCCGAGCGCATGGTGCCCATTCCATTTCCCGGGTTATATACGATACAAGTGCGTGTAGAGTATGTCAGGCGCACAACGGGCAGGCCGTTTGCCGCCTTTTGGTCGAATAAGCTGTTTGTAATGGGCATTGACTGCAATAACTAGTAGAAAGTAATCAGGGCAAGGATAGATGGCGAACGGCCTCTCTGTATGTAAGAGCGGATAAATCGGTATCGTTTACAAATGCCTTAACAATATCAGGAGCTACCCGTGCATACTGGCGAAGCGCCCATCCGGCTGCCTTATTCACAAAAAACTCCTTACTGTCTCTTCTGCGCCTGATACAATCAAACAGGAGTTCGGAGTCTGTTTTCTGTTTAAAAGTTAATTGTGCAATAATAGCAGCCCTTTGCAGCCAGAAATTGTCGGATTCGATCCAGCGGAGCGCTGTTGGGTGCAGGAGCTCAGGGTAGCTCAAAAACAGTCCGCCGCACAATTTGGGCGACAGGAAATCGACCGTATCCCACCACGATTTTGTAACGATCAGTTCTTCCAGTAAGGGCAGCCAGGAGGGGTTGAGTTTTCGGGCGAGCGGTTCCATCAGGTCGCCCACAGCGTATTGCCACTCCCGCTCATCTTGCTGAAAGCATAAGCGGCAGAATTCCTGCAAAGCCGTAGGATCGGGAAGCC
This sequence comes from Saprospiraceae bacterium, assembly GCA_016787505.1. GTDB lineage: Bacteria > Bacteroidota > Bacteroidia > Chitinophagales > Saprospiraceae > JABWBR01. The sequence goes on from JAEUUQ010000213.1 coordinate 5,103, forward strand.
CCTTCTCCTTTATTATTCCTTTGATGCTGTTTTTGCGGTCGGGGCTTTTAATACCATAAAAATTGAACTTATCGCGCATATAGCGCTTCATATAAAACGCATTTTCCAGGTCGGCCTGGGCTTCAAAAACCTGCCGCAATGCCGTCTCAAAATCCAGGATGTTCGTCATATCAGAGTTTATTGAGAAACGCAGCCAGGGAAGGGGCGTCAACTTCTTTCATATAAAGATAATAAAATACCTGGTTGGGTTTCAGCTGCGTTTCGCTAAAATAGAGTTTATCTTCCACTTGCCCCACGGCAAGTACGCTGGCAGGCATTTTGAGGGGTACGTTAAAAGAAGAAAAGTAGCGTTTGCCTTCATACATGCGCATAACGGTATTGGAGCGGCGCAAAGCCAGAAAAGCTGTCATTTTCGCACCTATTACAGGCTCCGGGAATATACACGTAGCGCTGATCATGTTTTGTTTTCCTTTTACGGATACCGCTGTCGCGCAACTCCACCAACCGGTGGTAGAAACGACTCCATACAAATACATACGCCCGTGAATCCGGCGCAGCGATAGTTTTCCGGGCGCTGCCTTTTTCCAGTTGGGTAAGGCATAAGACGCCGTAAACGACTGGAGGGAAGATTGCCCTGCGCAGTATAATTGAAAAGCGAGCGGATTGTATCGCGATTCATCGATGGGGATATCTACCTCTAACGGGATATCAAAAAACAACAAACTGCCGTCGGCGGCCTGTGCCTGGAGATGAAAAACCACTGCGCTTTCCAGCAAGTGATTTTCAGCGGCATTAGACATCCCGGCTGCAATCATCTCGCCTTTATTGACCAATTCGGTGAGTTCGAGCCTGATATCGCCGCTGGGGGTCTGTCCGTTGGCAAGGCGGCAAGCCAAGGCGGGCAAGGTAAGGCGAATGCCGCTTTGCCCGACTATCAGTGTACTTTTGCCACCGTCAACATAAAAATACTGGGTTTCGACCATCATCTTTTCCAAAAAAGACGAGGGGGTAACGGGGGGTGAGT
>JAEUUQ010000214.1 GCA_016787505.1 Saprospiraceae bacterium
ATCCTTCGCGCCCGAGCTTAGGTCATGCCCAAAACTTGGCGGCGCGAAGTATATTTGCAAAACAAAAAAAGAAATGACACTACAGCGAATACTGAAAATAACCGCACTGATTGTATTGATCGCTTTGCGATGGAGTCAGCACGAATGGATCGATAGTTGGTCGCCCAATCAACATTTTGTCGCTATTGCCATCCAGTTTTTGTTATTCGCCTTCGCCGCTAATGTGGCGGTGATGACCTTATCCTGGCTGTACCGCCGCCGAAAAGGGCTCAAAGGCAGGCAGGCCGACAACGTAGTGCTCGGCCTTGAAAATATTTATTATATCCTGCTCACTATTGCAGCCATCCTTACGCTCTTTTCGCTTATGGGTATCGCGCCGCAGGAACTGCTTACCAGCTTAAGTATTGCCGCTGCCGCCATCGCTATTATTTCCAAAGACTTTATCACCGACGTGATCAGTGGCATCATTATCAGTTTCTCCAGGGAGATTTCCATTGATGATTATGTAAAAATAGGCGAGCACAAAGGCAAAGTAATCGACCTGACAATCAACAAGGTAGCCCTGCTAAACGAAGACGACGACGTAATTTATATTCCCAATAATAAATTTTACGCCAACGAGGTGGTCAATTACACCAAACGCGAGATCAGAAAGGTAAATATTGAGTTTGAGGTAAATATCAATTCATTTACTACTATCGAAGAGCTAGAAAACGACCTCATCCACACGCTGGCCGATTTTAAAGAACACATTGCGCCGAATACTTTCCACCTGAAAATCGTTGAACTGCGCAAAGACAGCCTCGACCTCAAGTTCCAATACGTGGTCGACCGCCGCGACCGCGACCTGGAGCGCGAAATCCGCAAAAAGACGGTGCGCCAGGTGCTGAATTATGTGAAGAATAACCTGGCAAAATCGGGGTAGCAAGCGGTCCTAGTCGGCGGTCAGACCGCTAACACCGCACCCCCCTACGGCGAGCCGGCAGCCCGTTGGCTGAATTCGCATTCAGGTTGGCATTATGGCTCTAGGAAAAGGAATAAGGCAGTGTGCCGCCGGAGGCGTTAACCACAACTGCCCCATCCGAATTACCACAATATGTATCTGTAATGCATACCGGCACATAAAACTTCCCGGGGCGGAGTTCAAAACCGGCTCCACGGAAGTTGATGGCGTTGAGGGTGTGCTTTGAAAAATTGAGGCTGCGGTCGCCAAGGTGTAGTCGCGCCCATTTATACGAGGGACTAATGCCCACGAAGGTATAACTGGGCAGATTAAATTGCCTGTTGGCATCGGAGAAGACTAGCGAAAAGGGCGCTTGAATGCCTAAAAAGCTGAGGTTTAGGTTAGCCAGCACTCTCCACTGAAATGCATCGCGCCGGGGGTCTATTCCGTCGGATGTATAAAATTGATTGGAAAGGGTTAGTCCGCCATTGATTTGCAGGGACTGCTGCCGGATGTTTTTTAACCGATCTGCCATCTGCCCCACATCCTGGCCGAGGGTCGAAGGTGTGAATAATAGCATACACGCAAAACCAACTGCTAGCGGGTAGCAGTATAACTGGGGAATTAGGTTTTTCATCATACCGTGGTTGTAGGCTATTTTGCCATTTCAAATCACAGCACAAATTACGCCCGCGTAACCCAATACGGCTGGTAATTATGTATCAATTAATGGTAATGACGTATCAAGGCCGGGATATTGGCAGGAAAGAGGGAGCGAGTCGCAACGTCAAAAAAGTCGTACAGTCGTAAAGTCGTAAAGTCGTAAAGTCGTACAGTCGTAAAGTCGTACAGTCGTAAAGTCGTAAAGTCTAGCCCTGTCTGGCCAGGTATTCCGAGGGGAGGCAATTGAATTGTTTGCGGAAACATTTGGAAAAATAGCTGGGATCCTTGAACCCAACAGCGTAGGCCACCTCGTTTACATTGCCGGTTTGTTGCAGGATGAGCTCGGCGGCGCGTTTGAGGCGCACCATTTGGATATATTCGCTCACAGACTGGTCGGTGAGGGCTTTTACCTTGCGATAGAGTTGTGCGCGGCTGAAGCCGGCCTTGCGGGCCAGTTGGTCTACGTCGAAATTCTCATCGCCGAGGTGTTCGTCGATAATGGCCTGCAATTTTTCCATGACTGCTGCATCGGCTTTCGACATTACAGGGCCGCCGGTATTTTGTTTGAGGGCGTTGCCCAGGAGGGTGCGCAGTTGTTTTCGCTGGGCGATGAGATTGTTGACCCTGGCTTTTAATTCGCGAACATTAAATGGTTTGATCAGGTAGTCATCGGCGCCGGCCTGCAGCCCTTCGATACGACTACCGCCGGAAGCTTTGGCGGTCAGCAAAATCAGGGGGATATGGCTGCAGTATTCGTCGGCTTTTATTTTTTTACACAATTCATACCCATTCATTTCGGGCATCATCAAATCGCTGATGATGAGGTCGGGCACCATCTCCTGGGCTAGCTTCAAACCCTGGCGGCCGTCGAAGGCGGTAACGATCTGGTAGCTATCGGCCAGGCTACGCTGAATATAACCGCTCATTTCTACGTTGTCTTCTACTACTAATACCAGGGGCAGCGCGTCGTCAACGACCGGCATGGCGGGGGCGGCCTCCAGGTGCCGGGCGCCCAGCCACTCGTCGGTAACGGGGGCCGGCGATACGATGTGCGGCTGTGCAGATTTTGGGGCTGATTGCAGGAGGGGAAACCGCAACTGGAACACGGCGCCTTTGCCCTGCTCGCTCTCCACTACGATTTTACCGCCGTGTAAACTTACCAATTCTTTGGCAAGGGCCAGCCCTATGCCCGTGCCCGCTTCGAAGCTGGTCTCTTCCGATTTGTAAAAGCGGTCAAATACAAAAGGCAGGCTGCCGCGAGAAATACCTTTGCCGGTATCGCCGACATTGATTTGGATAAATGGCTGTTGTTCACCGCTCGTTATTTTTTCTATTTGTAACCAAATACGCCCATGCGCCGGGGTGAATTTAAAGGCATTTGACAATAAATTGAACAGGATCTTTTCCATCTGTTCGGGGTCGAAATCGAGCGCACAAGAGGGAACGTTTGATTGAAAATCGAGATGGATACGGCCTTTTTCGGCCAGGGGTTGAAAAGCCGTCAATATTTGCCGGGCAAATTCGACGATATCCTCGTTCCTTTTGTGGATGTCGAGTTTGCCGGCGTCGAGTTTCGACAGGTCGAGGAGTTGGTCGATTAGTTTCTGCAAGCGCTGGGCGTTTGATTTCATCAGCGTGTATTCCTGCTGGGTATTTCCGTGGTAGGCGCCCGACATGAGTTGCTCGAGTGGCCCGGATATGAGCGTCAGTGGGGTGCGAAATTCGTGAGAGATATTGGCAAAAAATTCGGACTTCAGTCTGTCGAGTTCTTTGAGTTGCTCGGCCCGGGAGGCCTGGATTTTCAGTTCGCTTTTGGTGCGCATGCGGTTGCGCTCGTAACGCCTGATCAATAATATGGCTCCTGCCAGTAACATACTATATACCGCCCATGCCACTGCACTGCGCCACCAGGGCGGCCTTATGACGATGCGCAGACTGGCGACCTGGTCGCTCCAGGGGCCGCCCTGATAAGATGATCGTATGCGCAGGGTGTAATGACCCGGCGCCAGGTTGGCAAAAGTGAGGCGCCGGCGTTGGCCCAATTCGATCCAGTTGTCCGACTCACCCTCCAACTGATAGGCGTAGCTGTTTTTAGTAGCGTTTTTGTAATTTAAAGCGGCAAATTCTACCGAAAAAATATTTTCAGCATAAGCAAGCGTAATTTGTTCCAGCAGGCTTATTCCCGGCACCGACACTGCGCCGGTAAAATCGCCCGATTTGGTATATTTTTCAAATAAAGTAAATACCACCGGTGAATGGGGTAAGGAAGCGCTTTCTTTGTCGGGGTGAATGAGGTTCAGACCGTCGACCCCCCCGAAGTACATTTCGCCTTTTGCATTAATAAAGCTGGCTCCGAGGTTAAATTCGTTGCTTTGCAGGCCGTCGCTTTTATCGTATTGGCGCACTACTTTCATCTGGTAGCTGTTGCCGTTTTTTTGCAGCGCAAGCACATATAATCCTTTAGTTGTACTCGCCCAAAAACGGCCCTGTCGGTCTTCCAGTATATCGTATACGGTATTATCTGTAAGCCCTTCATTTTGCCCTACCAGGATAAAATTCGTTTTGGCAGGGTCGTCTATTTGAGATTGGCTTAGGTTGAGCAGGCAGATACCGCCGGCGGTAGCTAACACGAGCAGTTCGGGGTTATTCTTTGGGTACTGGATATCATTAACCGAATTACTAACCAGACTTTTGAGTCGCTCCGGGTCATTTTTATAACAAATAATCCGTCCGGTGTTTTTATCCAGCAGATTCAATCCGCCGCTCCTGGTGCCCAGCCACAGGCGGCCGGCAGCATCTTCTCCAATTGCCAGTATATCGTTGGAACTCAGGCTGCCTGTATCTTCAGTGTTGTGTTGATAATTCCTGACGGCATAGGTATCCGGGTTGATATGGAAAAGACCTTTGCTGAGAGATCCCACCCACAGTTGTCCCGAGCGGTCTTCGTATAAGATTTTGACATCCACTCTTCTCAATTCACCGGCGGGGCCGGGTTCCTCCAGCTTAACATGTTGAAACCGGCTATCGCCGGCCTTCCGCACAAACAGGCCGAGGCCTGAAGCGCCTACCCAAAGATTGCCCTTGCGGTCTTCTAAAATGGTACGTATGTGATAATCGGATAAACGGAAAGGGATGCCGGGAATTTGGGAAAAAGACTGGCTGGTATTATTTTTTGGTGATAAGTAGTGTAGACCGCCATTGACGGTGCTCACCCACACTCCCTGTCCCGACCGTTCCTCCAGAATAGCGGTTATATCGTTGGCTTTCAGGCGTCGATGGCCTTTGCCGGTTGTGGACCAGAGCTCGAAAACCTGCTTTTGGGGGTCTATTTTGTTCACGCCGCCGCCTTGGGTGCCTATCCATATATTGCCCGTGCGATCGGCCACTATTGAAAACAGCATTTGAGCACTTACGGCTTGGGGATTGGCGGAGTCGTAGCCAAAAGATTTGAATCGCTTCGATTGCTTGTCGAAAAGGCAAAGGCCGCTGTCCCAGGTGCCCACCCATAAATAGCGGGGATTGGAGGGGTCGACGCAAATGCCGTGCGCACGGTTGCTTGGAATCGCAAAGGCATTGCCGTCTTGTTTTTGATACGAGGTAAGGCGAAGCGAAGATACTTCCAGGCGGTTGAGCCCACCGTCTACAGTGCCTATCCAGAACAGATCCTCTTTCTCAGAAGGATCTTTATAAATGGAAATCACCCTATTGTGGCTAAGGCTATTGGCGTTTTCGGGATTATGTACAAAGCGGTCGAATTTCTTTCGCGAGGGGTCGAGCCGGCAGATTCCCCCGCCAAAAGTGCCGATCCAAAGCGCGCCGCTTTTGTCTTCGCTAATGGAGGTCACTGTTTTGTGACTCAGGCTATTGGGGGAGTTGGGATTTGGCAAATAATGGGTAATAACACCGGTTTTGGGGTTGAGGGCATTGAGCCCACCGTTCCACGTTCCTATCCAGATGGTGCCGTGGCTGTCTTCGTGTATGGCATGTACAAAATTATCGCTCAGGCTGTTCTGCCGGCCGGGAATATGCGGATATCGCCTGAATGTTTCGGTAAGCGGATCGTAGCAACTCAGGCCGTTGTCGCGCGTGCCGATCCAAATATAACCTTTGCGGTCTTCATGCAAAGCATAAATAAAATTGCCGCATATACTCAAGGAATCATCGGCCTGGTGGGTGAAGACGGTCATGCCGTAGCCGTCGTAACGGTTAAGCCCGTTTTGGGTCCCCATCCAGATAAAACCGCGGCGGTCCTGCAAAATAGCCAGCACGGTAACCTGTGAAAGACCCTGGTCAATCGACAGGCGATCAACCCGAATATTGTCCCAGTCGCCAGGGGAAACGGGGTTTTGCGCCTGCGAGGTAAACGAAATAAAAGCGGCAATAGCAAAAGCGGCAATTTGGCTAGTACGCATAGGTATCTCAGTCTTCTAAGTAAGCGGTCAGACCGCTTGCCGGGTAATTAACTTGTTAGCGGTCAGACCGCTACCGGGGGAACCGCTACCGGGGGAACCGCTACCGGGGGAACCGCTACCTAAGCAAACCTGGCCAGTTGCACGCCCACCAGCGCCTGCAACATCTGGATGGCCAGCGTTTTAGCTTCTTCGGCTTCGAAGCCGCGGTCGATGAAATAATCTTCGAGGCGCACTTGCGACTGGAAGTACATCACTTTAAAGGCCGTTACCATTTGCTGGTGCATGGGGTCTTTGGCCGACCAGATATTGAGGCCGTCCCAGACTTGCTGGTTCCAGCTTTCAGCCTGGCGTTGTTCTTCTTTTGTGGGGGAGTAGGGAGTAGTCAGCAACCGGGAGCGCTGGGTGGCGGCGGCGGCGGCCTTGACTGCTTCGGCTTTGTTGCCCGACTGCATGTCGGTAGCAATGACGAGCATCGTCTGGATTTCTTCCCATTGCGACAGCGGGTCGCAGGCTTTGAGTTGGAATTCGCCGGCGGGAAATGCCGCAGCGGCAGTAGCGGCCTTGCCCGACTCGCGGGGGTGGCGCTCACTCATCCAACAGGGCGCCGAATAGGTCATGCCCGGGGAGCTGTGTACATAGTATAAATGCAAAATGAGCTGATCCAAATCCTGGTAAGCATAAGTAGCGCGGTAGTCAAACGGCGGTTGGGTTTTGAACGGGCGGTTGCCGTAGGTTTCTTTGAGGGCGGCATTCATGAGACGGTTGACTTCGTTGTCGGCGCCAAGCTGGGTGAACAACATGTAGGCCCGGTAGGCTTTGGCGATAGAGGTGGAAGAGCTCTCGAGCACCAGCACCGCCGAGGGGTCGGTGACCAGGTTGTCAATAGCTTGCTGAAGGCGGTCGTTGACGCCGGCCTCGCCGTGTTGGGCAAGTAGCAGGTATTTGCGCAGTTCGCGGTTGCTCAGCTTGACGGCTTCGTAGGCTTTAGCAGTGCCGGCGCCGTAAAGGCCGTCAACGCTGCCAGTGTATACGCCTTCCGCTTTGAGAATTTTTTGCAATTCGAGCGCCGACCTGCGCTTGAGGTTGGCGCGAATGGCGGGTTGGCTTTTTTTCTGTACAATGGCAGGTTTGGCCTGCTGTGCCTGCTGTTGATAGGGGGATTTTACGGTCAACCCGGCTTCTTCGTAAGTGCGGGGTACGTCAACCGGCGTGACGCGCTGACTCGGCTGCTGCTGCTGTTGCTGGGCAGTGCGCTTGGGCGGCTGTTTGTCGAGGACAAGCGGGAACAATCCTTTTTTGATACCCGTCTCAAATGGCGTAATAACGAACAATACCGCGCTATTGACATTTTTTACGAAAGCGTCTTTGAATCCCAACTGCTGGATACGACTGAGGTCGCGCTTGGCTGCGTTGATATCGGCGTAGGGCGCGGTGGTGATCTTTACATCGTCGTCGGCAGCGATGCCGTATAAGTCGCCCGCTTTTCCCAATTCCGCCCACTCGATAGCCTTGCCGGCGTCGCGGGTGGCCAATTGTATGACAGACAGGTTGCGCCCCTCCGACAAGCGGATTTCCATGGTTTGGGCATTGCCGTAACCCCGCTGCCGCAGCGTGGCGGTCACTTTGTCGGCATCCACTTGCTTTTCGTAGCCCCCCACAAATACCCGGTACACGTTGTCGTTGCTTACTTCCGCATATACGAAGCCCAGGTCGCGCACACCGTCAAAATCCTCGGTTTTGGCATTGAGAAACATGCCGGCTTGCACCGTGAAATGCTGCTGCCCCCATGCCAGGATGGAGAAACCGCAGAAAGTAAGTAACAATTGTATTTTTTTCATGTTGGATGGTTTGTGTTCTCAGTTGTGGGTTGTGGGTTGTGGGTTGTGGGTTGTCGGTTTACTAGCAGAGAGTTAATGAACAGATAACCCATAACCCATAACCCATAACCCATAACCCATAACCTTCATAACTCACAACCTCCTCAAAGTTATACAACGTCTGCAATGTACCTGAAATTATATGCTAAAAATTCAGATTTTTGAGTCGGGTTAGTGCCAAAAAGGCAGGAAATAGAACTTTGGCGCTATTATTGATGTTTAAACAATAAAAAATCGTCATGATTTACAGTACCGTTGCACATATAATAAAAGGCGAACCCATGCAGATGGGCCAGACGGCTATCAAGCAGGCCTTGCCTACCGTTCGCATACAGCAAATCGATCCGTTTTTGTTGTTGCACCACTTTGGGCCCACTACGGCAGAGCCGGGCGTAGACCCGCTAGGAGTAGGACCCCACCCGCACCGTGGGTTTGAACCGGTTACTTTTCTGTACAGCGGCGGCATCCGCCACCGCGACAGCCGCGACAATACGGGCTGGCTCAACGGCGGCGATGTACAATGGATGACGGCGGGCCGCGGCATCATCCACAGCGAGATGGCTTCGCCCCAATTTGTGGAAAACGGCGGCGTCATGGAGGGTATCCAACTGTGGATTAACCTGCCCAAATCGCACAAGATGACGCAGCCCGACTACCAGGATATCAAGTCGGAGCAAATCCCGGCCTGGACTTCTCCCGACGGCCTCGCCTCGCTGCGCGTAGTAGCAGGCCAATACCG